>JBKQUU010000305.1:0-9708 GCA_052325485.1 Acidimicrobiales bacterium
GCAGAGCGATAAGGACTGAGGACGTGGGCCAGTGAAGTACTTGTTGAGGCGGTTGGCTGTCCTCCTGCTGACCGGTTGGGTCGCCCTGACAGTCAATTTCATCTTGCCGCGGCTCATGCCCGGCAACCCGGTCGAGGCCATGCTGGCCCGTTACCAGGGCCGCCTGTCCCCCTC
This sequence comes from Acidimicrobiales bacterium, assembly GCA_052325485.1. GTDB lineage: Bacteria > Actinomycetota > Acidimicrobiia > Acidimicrobiales > Palsa-688 > Fen-671. Next base: position 175 of record JBKQUU010000305.1, read on the forward strand.
GGCCGTCAACTCCTTGAAGGTCGCCTTCGGGCTGAGCACCCGCCAGGGCAACCTGGGACAGTACTTCACCTACCTCGGGCACACGGTGACGGGCAACCTCGGTACGTCCATCTCCGAGTACCCGACCAAGGTCTCCAGCATCATTGGGTCAGCCTTGCCGTGGACTCTCGGCTTGGTCGGTTTCTCGGTCGTCGTCGCTTTCGTCATCGGGACGTTGCTCGGGGCGATAGCCGGCTTTAGGCGGGGATCCCGCTTCGATAGCGTCGCCGTGCCTCTCGGGGTGATGCTGAGCGCCATGCCCGTTTTCTGGCTCAGCCTGCTCGCCCTTTACTTCCTGGCCTTCAAGCTCAACTGGTTCCCCGTTTTCGGGGGGGTCGGCGGCAGCGGGTCGGTGAGCGTTTCCAATATCGGCGACATCCTCGACCATGCCGCTCTACCCGCCATCACCCTGACATTGGTGAGCGTCGGGGGGTGGGTGCTGCTGATGCGGAACAGCACCGTGTCGGTGCTGGGCGAGGACTACATCAAGTTCGGTCGGGCCAAGGGCTTGCCCGAGCGCGTCGTGGCCCTCAACTACGCGGCACGCAACGCCGTCCTGCCCAGTTTCACCGCCTTCGCCCTGGCCCTCGGCTTCGTGGTCGCCGGCGCCATTTTCACCGAGTACGTGTTCTCCTACCCGGGCATCGCCTACTACCTGCTCGAGGCCGTGCTCAGCCTCGATTACCCGCTCATACAGGGGATCTTCCTTGTCATCGTCGTAGCGGTCCTCTTGGCCAATTTCCTCGCTGACGTGCTTTACGTGGTCCTCGACCCTCGCATCCGTACGGGAGCACGTTCGTGAGGGCCTTTTTTGCCAACCGCCTGGCCGTCGCCGGCCTTGTCATCCTGGTGTTGTTCGGCCTCGTCGCTCTCCTCGCACCGGTCATCGCCCCCTATTCGCCGACCTACTTCAACTTCCACCCCATGCTGCCCCCGAGCCTCCATCACCCGCTCGGCACGACGCTGCAGGGCACCGATATGTTCTCCCAATTGGTCTACGGGGCGCGTGCCAGCCTCATGGTGGCGCTGGTGACCGGAGGGATCATCGCCGTAGTACAGGTGCTGATGGGTATTTTCTCGGGGTACGCGGGCGGGTGGGTGGACGCCGTGCTTTCGACGATCACCAACATCTTCCTCGTCGTCCCGGGCCTGGTGCTGCTGATCATCATTGCGGCCTACCTGCCGTCCCGAGGTTTGACGACGATAATCGTCATCCTCGCCATCACCGGCTGGGCCTGGGGCGCCCGGGTGCTCCGGGCACAGGCGATCTCGCTGCGGGACAGGCCCTTCGTGGAGGCGGCCCGGCTGTCGGGCGAGAGCCGCTGGCGCATAGTCCTCACCCACATAATGCCCAACATGTTCGGCATCTTGGTGGCCAACTTCTTTGGCGCCGCCCTGTACGCCGTGATCGCCGAAGCGGGCCTCGAGTTCCTCGGCCTCGGCAACGTCAACAACGTGACGTGGGGGACGATGCTTTACTGGGCCGAGCAAGAGAACGCCATGTTGTTGGGGCAGTGGCTCAACCTCCTGCTGCCCGGCTTGTGCATCCTGCTGCTGGGCACGGCCTTCGGGCTGCTCAACTTCGCCGTGGACCAGGTCGCCAACCCCCGCCTCAGGAGGAACTGAGGTGGCCCAGCTACTGGAAATCTCCGACCTCTCCGTGGGCTACGGCTGGGAGGGCCGGCCCGTGGTCACGGTGGTAAGGCACGTCGACCTAATTGTGGGCGCCGGCGAGGTGCTCGGGATCGCCGGTGAATCGGGCTGCGGGAAGACGACCCTGGCCTTGGCCGCCACCGGCCTGCTGGAGGCGCCCGGTCACGTCCTGGCGGGATCGGTGACCTTTCAGGGCCGGGACGTGCTCTCGCTGTCGCCGGGCCAATTGCGGGACCTGCATTTGAGCCACGTTTCCGTCGTGTTCCAGGCGTCGATGAACGTGCTCAACCCAGTGATGCGGGTCCGGGACCAGTTCCTCGACGCCCTGAAAGCACACGGCGTGAAAGACCGGGAAGCAGCGGTGGCCCGGTCTAAGGAGATGTTCGAGCTGGTGAAGGTACCGGAGCGCTTTTTCGAAGCGTACCCTCACCAATTGAGCGGTGGCATGCGCCAGCGGGCCGTGATCGCCCTGGCGCTGGTGCTGCGGCCCCAGTTGCTGGTCTTGGACGAGCCCACGACGGCCCTCGATGTCGTGGTCCAGCGCTCGATCCTGCAAATGCTCAATGACCTGCGCCGGGAGCTCGGTTTCGGTGTCGTGTTCATTACCCATGACCTGTCGCTCCTGGTCGAGATAGCGGACCGCATCGCCATAATGTACGCCGGGGCGGTGGTCGAAGAAGCTCCGGCCAAGGAGCTCTACGGTGGTCCCCGCCACCCGTACACCCGGGCTCTCATGAGCGCCTTCCCGCCCCTGGGCGGGGACCGGCGGCGCCTGGAGGGGATCGCCGGCCAACCGCCCGATATGCGCAAATTACCCGTCGGCTGCTCGTTTTCTTCCCGGTGCCCGAACGTGATCGAGGCTACCTGCGCCGCGGTGGAGCCCCCCATAGCCCACTGGGGCCCTGCCCACTGGGCGGCGTGCCACCTTTATGCTCATGGGCCGGCCGTCGGTGGTTGAGACGGCGGGCCGGTCGGACCGGCGCCAGGGCGGCGACGGCGATGGCGACGGCGATGGCCACGGTGCGGTCCCCGTGCTCGAAGTCCGCGGCCTGACCAAGACGTACACAGTGGGCAGACTGGGGCGCCAGACGGTCGTGCACGCCTTGAGCTCCATCGACCTGAGCCTGGACAGGGGCCAAGTTCTCGGTCTGGTGGGCGAGTCAGGGTCGGGCAAGACCACCTTCGCCCGCACCGTGGCCCACCTCGAAGCGCCGACGTCAGGGGAGATCCGGGTCCTTGGGCGCGCTCTGCCCGGCCGGCCGAGCCAGCGGGACCTGCGCCAGCACCGCGCCAAAGTCCAGATGATCTTCCAGGACCCGTACACGTCCCTGGACCCCTTGCACACCGTGCGCTACACCGTGTCCCGCCCGCTGCGCTCGTTCGACGTCGTGACCCGCCGGGCCCAACGCGCCGCCGTGGACGAGCTGTTGGAGATGGTGGGCCTGGTACCACCGGGCGATTTCCTGCGCCGGTACCCTTACCAGCTTTCGGGCGGCCAGCGTCAACGTGTCGGTGTGGCCCGGGCCCTGGCCGCCCGACCGGTGCTGCTGCTGGCGGACGAGCCCACCTCGATGCTGGACGTTTCGATCCGGCTCACCATCATGAACCTGTTGCTCGACCTGCAGCGCAGCCAGTCGTTGTCATTGCTTTTCGTTACCCACGACCTGGCCGGGGCCTCCTACATGAGCGACCGCATCGCCATCATGTACGCCGGGCACTTGCTGGAGACGGGCCCAGCCGGGACGGTGCTGGGTGAGCCCCGCCACCCCTACACCCAGCTGCTGCGCCGCGCCGCCCCCGACCCGGAAGGAAATTTCGGGCGCGAGGCCCGTTTTGAGGCCGGGGGCGACCCTCCCGACCTCACTGCGCTGCCGCCAGGCTGCCCGTTCACCCCTCGCTGCCCACATGCGCGCCAGGAGTGCCACCAAGCGTTGCCGGCTTGGCGAGAGGTGGGCCCGGGCCACCAGGTGCGCTGCGTTTTGTACGGCGGGAGCACAGGTCCGTCAAAGGAGGCCTTGAGTGCCAGGGAACCGTTCTAACACTGGTGACAGCTTCTACTGGGGCGCGGCCACGGCCGCGTACCAGGTCGAAGGTTCGCCCCTCGCCGACGGCGCCGGGAGGTGCGTGTGGCATGAGTTCTCCCACACCCCGGGTACGACCCACGCCGGCGATACCGGCGATGTCGCCGCCGACTACTACCATCGCTGGGAGAGCGACGTCGCCATCATGCGGGGCTTGGGCCTCAACGCCTACCGCTTTTCTGTCCGCTGGCCCCGGGTCGTACCGGACGGTGCCGGCCCGGTGAACGAAGCTGGGCTCGGTTTTTATGACCGGATGCTGGACGGCGTGCTGGGCGCCGGGTTGGAGCCGTTCGTAACCCTCTTCCATTGGGACATGCCTTCAGCCCTGTTGGCTCGGGGCGGGTGGTCCAACCGGGACGTGGCCGGTTGGTTCGCGGACTACTGCGCCACCGTCGCCGGCCGCTTAGGCGACCGGGTCAAGTGGTGGACCACCTTGAACGAGCCTTTTGTCGTGGCCGAGCAAGGCCATCTCGTCGGGGCGCACGCTCCCGGCATGCGCAATATCTTTGCTACCGGGCAGGCGGTGCACAACCAATTACGGGCGCACGTGGCCGGCCGGGACGTCCTGAAAGCGGTCAACGAGGGTGCTGCGGTGGGGATCGCGCTGCATAACGCCGCCGTATGGCCGGCCACCGACGCCGAGGAAGACCAGACGGCGGCCGAGACGGCCAATGCCTGGCACAGTTTCCCGCTTTTCCTAGAGCCGCTGGTTTTTGGGCGCTACCCCCCGGAACTGGAGGAGCGGCTCGGCCCGTACCTTCCCCAGGGCTACGAGGGGGACATGGACGCGTTACAGGTGCCTCCCGACTTTGTCGGGCTCAACTATTACCACGGCTACCGGGCACGCCATAACGTGGCGAGCTGGTTGGGTTATGCCCCCGTCGAAGAACCCGGTGCCCCGCGGACCACTATGAACTGGGCTATCCGGCCGGAGGGGCTCCATCGCATCCTCAGCCAGGCGCACGAGCGCTACAAGCTGCCCAGCCTGCTCGTGACCGAGAACGGCGCCTCTTTCAGCGACCGCCGGGACGGGGACGCGGTGCACGACCCAGACCGCACGGCCTACCTCAAGTCCCACATCGCCCAGGTGCTGCGGGCCAGAGACGAAGGAGTGCCCGTCCAGGGCTATTTCGTATGGTCTTTGCTGGACAATTTCGAGTGGGCACTGGGGTACTCGAAGCGCTTCGGCATCGTCTATGTGGACTACGGGACACAAGAGCGCGTGATCAAAGACAGCGGGTACTGGTACGGCCGTTTCGTACGGGAGCAGCTCTCGGGCGGGGAGGAGGCGCAAACCTAGGCCCGGCACCTCCACCTGCCCCGCCCCGTGCCACTAGGGTGCGGGGGAGGAGGCAGCGCCATGGCAAGTTTTTTCGTCACGGGGTCGTCGGCGGGGATCGGCCGGGAAACCGCTCAGGCCTTGCTGGGCCTGGGCCACCGGGTCGTGCTCCACGCCCGGGACAACGCCCGGGCGCTGGAAACCGAGGAGGCGGTGCCCGGTGCCGCCGCCGTCGTCGTGGGGGATCTGGCTTCCCTCGACCAGACCCGAGCCGTGGGCGAGGCAGCCCGGGACGAAGGCCCTTACGACGCTGTGGTCCATAATGCCGGTGTGGGCGGGGGGAGCTCGTCGCGGGCGGTGACCGTCGACGGGTTGGAGCGTACCTTCCAGGTCAACGCCCTCGCCCCTTTCGTGCTCACCGCCCTCATGGAACGCCCGGCCCGGCTCATCTACCTGACGTCGGGTTTGCAGGCGCGGGGGACCGCCCAGCTCGACGACCTCCAGTTCGCCCGGCGCCGCTGGGACGCCGACCAGGCGTACTGCGACTCGAAGCTCTACGACGTCATGTTGGCCTTGGCGGTGAGCAGGCACTGGCCGGGTACCCTCAGCAATGCCGTAGACCCCGGTTGGATAAAGACCCGTATGGGAGGCCCTCACGCCCCCGACCCGCTGCCCTTGGGAGCCGAGACGCAAGTGTGGCTGGCCACCAGTGACGAGCCCGCGGCGCGGGTAACGGGCCGGTTCTGGTACCGCCGCCAAGAGGTGCCGGTCAACCCGGCGGCCAAAGACGAAGCTCTCCAGGACAGGTTCCTGCAGATCTGTGCCTCGTTGAGCGGGGTGAAGTTGCCGGTCAGCGGCCGGGCTTAGCCCTGGGTCAGCCCTTCTTGGGAGGCACCACGCTGAGGTGGAGTTCGGCCAACTGAGCCGGGGTGACCGGCGCCGGCGCCCCCATCATGAGGTCGCGGGCCATCTGGTTGAGCGGGAAAGCGATGACCTCGCGGATGTTGGGCTGGTCCGACAGCATCATGAGGAGCCGGTCGACCCCGGGGGCGATACCGGCATGGGGGGGCGGCCCGTAATGGAAGGCGTTCCATAGCGCCGGGAAGGAACGCTCGATGCGGTCGCGGGAATAGCCGGCGATGGCGAACGCTTTTTCCATCACTTCTGGCAAGTGGTTGCGCACGGCGCCGGAGGAAAGCTCGACCCCGTTGCAGACCACGTCGTACTGGTAGGCCAGGATCTCGCCCGGGTCGGCACTTTCCAGCGCCTCCAGGCCTCCCTGGGGCATGGAGAACGGGTTGTGCGAGAAGTCCCATTCACCGGTGTCGGCGTTGCGTTCGTACATGGGGAAATCGACTATCCAGCAGAAGGCCAGGATGTCGGGCTCGGCCAGGCCGAGGTCGTGGCCGAGAACGGTCCTGACCTGGCCCAGGGCGACGCTGGCGGCGCGAGGAGGGCCGACGCAAGTGAGCACGGCGTCACCGTGCGAGGCGCCGGTGGCGGCCACCAGCGCACCCATTTCGTCGGCCGTGAGCTTGCGCGACAGCGGCCCCTTGTGATCGCTGCCATCGGCGGGCCGCTGCAGCCAGCTCCCTATGGTCCCGAGCGCCTTGGCCGCCTCGCCGAAGGCGTCGAACCAGCTTCGCGGCCGCTCCGCCGCCGCCGGGGCCAGCAGGGCCCTGACGACATGGCCGCGTGCCGGTGCCTCGGCGAACATGGGCAGCTCTGTCCGTCCCCCCAGCGCGCCGGTGACGTCGACGATCTCGAGCCCGAAGCGCAGGTCGGGCTTGTCCGTGCCGTAGCGGGCCAGGGCGTCGGTGTAGGACAGCCGGGGGTACGGCGCCGGCGCCTTCTTGGTGGAAAGCGACGAGACCAGCTGGTGAAAGAGCAGTTCCACCTCATGAAAGACGTCTTCTTGAGTGGCAAAGGCCATTTCCAGGTCGATCTGGTAGAACTCGCCCGGGCTGCGGTCGGCCCGAGAGGCCTCGTCCCTAAAGCACGGTGCGATCTGGAAGTAGCGCTCGACGCCGCCCACCATGAGCAGCTGTTTGAACTGTTGGGGGGCCTGGGGCAGGGCGTAGAACTCACCGGGGTAGAGCCGGCTGGGCACCAGGTAGTCCCGGGCGCCCTCGGGCGAAGACACGGTGAGCACGGGGGTCTGGACTTCGAGGAAACCGCGCGACGACAGGTGGGTGCGCACCAGCTGGCAGAAGCGCGCCCTTTTGGCCAGGCGTTCGATCAGGGGCCCCCGGCGCATGTCCAGGTAGCGGTACGTGAGCCGGGCCTCCTCGCCGACGTCACTGTCGCGCTCGACCGGGAAGGGCAGTACCTCGGCCACGGACAGGATCTCCAGGCTGTCGACCTCGACCTCGACTTCGCCGGTGGCCAGCTTGGGGTTGACGGTGTCCGCCGGCCGCGCCACCACCGTCCCGCGGACGGCGATGACGCTCTCCACCCGCAGGCGGGCCAGCGTCTCGAAGGCGGCGTGACCAGGGTGGGAAACGAGCTGGACCACCCGGGCGCGGTGGTCGCCGCGCAAAAAGGCGTGGCCAGGAGCCCCTAAGTCGGCGTCAGGCCCGGCCGGGTCACGCAGGTCGATGAAGAGCAGGCCGCCGTGGTCACGCTTAGCTGCCACCCACCCGGTCACGTGGACCAGCGAGCCGATGTTGGTCGGGCGCAGCGCGCCGCAGCGGGTGCTCCGGTAGCGGTTGGGCGCCAGAGCGGGGGTCTCGGGGGAGTCGGGCATGTCGGTCCGAGGTTATCCTCCGCCGGCAGCTCCCATAGGCTGGGGCCCCACGGGCCGGGCCCCACGGGGCCAGACAGGGAGAGGCAGGCAATGGCAACGTCCAAGAACAGTTTCGGGGCACGCGGGGCCCTGGCGGTGGGGGATCAGCCCATGTCGGTCTACCGGCTCGGACACCTCGCCGGCGAGGTGGGCCGTGACGTGGGACGCCTGCCGTTCTCGCTCAAGATCCTCCTGGAAAACCTGCTGCGCCACGAGGACGGCCTCAGCGTGACGCCCCAGAGCATCGAGGCGCTGGCCTCGTGGGCGGGCTCGGTGGGGCGGGGGGACGCCGCCGAGCGGGCGCAGATAGCCCTCTCGCCGGCCCGGATCCTCATGCAGGACTTCACCGGCGTGCCTGTGGTCGCCGACCTGGCCGCCATGCGCGACGCCATGGTGGCCCTGGGCGGCGACCCTCTCGCCGTGCAGCCGCAGGTGCCCGCCGAGCTCGTCATCGACCACTCGGTGATCGCCGACTTCACGGGCCGGCCCGACGCCTTCCGGCGCAACTCCGAGCTCGAGTTCGAGCGCAACGAAGAGCGTTACCGGTTCCTGCGCTGGGGCCAGCAGGCGTTCTCCAGCCTGAAAGTGGTGCCTCCCGACACCGGCATTTGCCACCAGGTAAACCTGGAGCACCTGGCCCGGGTCGTTTTTGCCGACAACGGCGAAGCGTACCCCGACACGCTCCTTGGTACCGATTCGCACACGACCATGGTCAACGGTCTCGGGGTGCTCGGTTGGGGCGTGGGCGGCATCGAGGCCGAGGCCGCCATGCTCGGAGAGCCGGTGACCATGCTCATCCCCGACGTCGTCGGGTTCAAGCTGACGGGCGAACTGCCGGAGGGCTCGACGGCCACGGACCTGGTCCTCACCGTTACCGAGCTCCTGCGCAAGCACGGCGTGGTGGGCAAGTTCGTGGAGTTCTACGGGGCGGGGGTGGCCAAGGTCGCCCTGTACAACCGGGCCACCATCGGCAACATGTCCCCGGAGTACGGTTCCACCTGCGCCATATTCCCCATCGACGAGGAGACGTTGCGTTACCTGCGCTTCACCGGCCGGTCAGACGACCACGTGAAGCTGGTGGAGACCTACGCCAAGGACCAGGGCCTGTGGCTCGACCCCACGGTCGAGCCCGTGTTCTCCGAACGCATCGAGCTCGACCTTGCCAGCGTCGAACCGAGCCTGGCCGGACCGGCCCGGCCCCAGGACCGGGTGCCGTTGCGCCGGGCCAAGGTGGCCTTCGGCGAGTCCCTGGCCAAGGCCCTGGGCGAGGGCCAGACCGCCACGTCCGACCGGGTGCCGGTGGCGGTGCCCGGTCGGGGGCCAGAGCGGGCCGAGGCGGGTGGCGAGGGCGGCGCCGGCTTCGACCTCGGCCATGGCGACGTGGTCATCGCCGCCATCACCAGCTGCACCAACACCTCCAACCCCGAAGTCATGATCGCCGCCGGGTTGCTGGCCAAGAACGCCGTCGAGCGCGGGCTCTCGGTAAAGCCCTGGGTGAAGACGTCACTGGCCCCGGGGTCCAAGGTCGTCATGGACTACTACGAGCGCGCCGGCCTGACCCCGTACCTGGACAAGCTCGGGTTCGGTCTGGTCGGCTTCGGCTGCACCACCTGCATCGGCAACAGCGGGCCGCTGCTGGCCGGTGTCTCCGAGGCGGTGGCCGAGGGCGGCCTGGCCGTGGTCTCGGTCCTGTCTGG
>JBKQUU010000306.1:0-21050 GCA_052325485.1 Acidimicrobiales bacterium
CGCTGTCCTGCTCGGCAACGTGTTGCGGTGGGACCTGGCCTACTTGGCCCGCCAGCGCCCCGTCCTACCGGGGGGCGACGGCTTCCCCCGCAAGGTCAAGCCTCTGGTGCGCCTGGGCGAGCGCGAAACAGCCGCCTACTGCGTGCTGAAGGGCATCGACTACCAGGTCGAGGAGTGCCCGATGGCGGCCGGCAACAAGCACCTGGGCTATAAGGACGCCCTCAACACCATTGAGGAACGTTCGCCCGGTACCAAGGCCGCCTTCTACGGGGGCTTCCTGGACCGGGCCACCGAGCTGGTCGCTCACGTGGGCGAACGGGACCGGGAGGGCCTGCACCCATGCCCCGGCTGCGGCGCGCCCACGACGGCCCCATCGTGCGCCTTTTGCCGGCTGGTCGCCCGGGCCGGGGACGACCGGCACAAGCGCGTCCCCGTCGACCAGCCCGTCCGTGCCGACCAGCCCGTCCCTGCCGACCAGCTTGGGAGCGGTCTGTGAGCTCGGGCCAGCGGCCGTTCCAGCCCGGCGAGCGGGTGCTGCTGTTCGACTCGAAGGGCCGCCGCTACCTTGTCACCCTGGAGAGAGGGGGCGAGTTCCACACCCACGCCGGCATCGTCGCCCACGACTCGGTCCTGGGCCAGGAGGAAGGCTCCACGGCCCGCTCGAACCGCGGCGCCCGCTACATCGCGGTACGCCCGACGCTGGCTGAGGTGGTGCTGAAGATGCCGCGTGGGGCGCAGGTGATCTATCCCAAGGACCTCGGCCCCATCCTTGTCATGGCCGACATCTTCCCGGGCGCCCACGTGCTCGAAGCGGGCCTGGGCTCGGGGGCGTTGTCGATGACCCTGCTCCGGGCCGGGGCCCAGGTGACGGGCTATGAGCTGCGGCCCGAGTTCGCGGCGCGAGCGGTCGCCAATGTCACCAGCTTCCTCGGCCCGTCGGTGCTCGAGCGTTACCAGGTCGAGGTGCGCGACGTATATGAGGGGATAACCGAAAAAGGCCTAGACCGGGTGGTCCTGGACCTGCCCGAGCCGTGGCGGGCCGTGAAGCCGGCCGCCGAGGCCCTGCGACCAGGGGGCATCATCGTTTCCTACTTGCCCTCGATCTCCCAGGTGACCACGTTGCGCGATGCGCTCGCCGGGAGCGGCTTCGCCATGGCCGAGACGATCGAGGTCTTGCAGCGTTCCTGGCACATAGAGGGCCAGTCTGTCCGTCCGGACCACCGCATGGTGGGCCACACCGGCTTTTTGACCGGAGCAAGATTGATGGCCTTGACGTCGTGAACGCCTTCGACATCGGCGTCATCGTCCTGGCCGTCCTGGCCGCTCTCGGCGGGTGGCGCATTGGGTTCCTGGCCCGGGTCTTTTCCTGGGTGGGGATGGCCGCCGGGCTCTACCTGGCGGTGCGGTTCCTGCCCGACGTGGTCAATTTCTTCAACTTGTCGGGCTCGGTGGCCCGGGTGGCGCTGGCTGTCGCTGTGCTCCTGGCCGGCGCCTTCATCGGCCAGGGGCTCGGGCTCATGGTGGGGGCGAGGTTGCACGCCGTCCTCCCCTTCGGAGGGGTGAGGACCCTCGACCGCGCCGTGGGCGCGCTGCTGGGCGTCGTCGGGATCTTCGCCGTCCTGTGGCTGCTGGCGCCCTCGCTGGCGGCCGTGCCCGGACCGGTCTCGCAACTGACCACGGGCTCGGCCATCGCCCGCTGGGTCACCAACGAGGCCCGCACTGTCGGGCTCAGCCCCCCCAACACCCTCCAGGCCCTGCGGCGCCTGGTCGGGGAGAACGGCTCTCCCCAGGTGTTCACCCAGTTCGGCCCCAGCGAGGACGCTGGCCAGCCGCCGGCTTACGACCCCCTGGACCAGGCCGTGCTCAACACGGCGGCCGCTTCCACCGTGAAGGTGAAGGGCGCCGCCTGTGGGCTCTACCAGGAGGGCAGCGGCTGGACGGTCGCCCCCGACCTGGTCGTCACCAACGCCCACGTCGTGGCCGGAGAACCGCCCGGGCAGACGTCGGTGCTACTGCCGGACGGGACGACCAAGCCGGCGACGGTGGTCGCCTACAACCCCGACGTCGACCTGGCCCTGCTGTACGTGCCCGGTCTGGGAGAGGCGCCACTGGAGCTCGGGACCGGTTCGCAGGGCCAGATGGGGGCGGTGCTCGGGCACCCCAACGGCCAGGACGCCCTGGCCGTCCAGCCCGCCTCCATAGCGACGGAGGTGACGGCGCTGGGCCAGGATCTCTACGACACCCGCAATACCCAGCGCAACGTCTTCGTCCTGGCTGCCAAGTTGACCTACGGCGATTCCGGGGCGCCTCTGGTGGACACTCAGGGGAGGGTCGTCGGCATTGCCTTCGCTATCGCCCCCGACCGGGACACGACGGCGTACGCCCTCAGCTCTTCGGAGCTGCGCCCGCTGTTGGGGCAGGCGCACTCGGTCCCGGTGAGCACCGAGGCCTGCCTCAACGACTGAGGCCTCAAGGACTGAGGCCTCAAGGACTGAGGCTTACTCCTCGATAAATATGCACTCGCCCGGGCACTCTTCGGCTGACTCCCGGGTCGCCTCTTCCATGTCCTCGGGGACCAACGCCAAGCCGGCGTGCCCACCGGGCTCGTTGAAGATCTTGTCGCCCTCTTTCACGTAGGACAGGCCGTCGTCCAGCAGCGTGAAGACGGCCGGGGCAATCTCCTCGCACAGGCCGTCACCCGTGCAGAGATCCTGGTCGATCCAGACCTTCATTTGGTTTCGGTTCCCTTTTTCATGGTCGAACTGGGGCGCTCGTGTAACCAAGGTACCGGCGTCCACGAGCAAGTGTCAATCACCCGGCGTTAAGCCGCAGGTCGGAGCCGGGCATACGCCAGGACGGGCAGCAAGCGCAGTAACGTCAGGAAAACGGGAGGTGGTCCGGTTGGCTGAGCAGAACGAGCACGACCCTTTTGGCGGTGACGAGGAGAGGAGGATGGCCGAACTACAGGCCGAGGCCGGTTCTCTGGAGGCACAGGTAGCGGCGCTGGAGGAAGAGGTGGCCCTTCTGCGGCGGCGACTGGCCGACGCTCCCAAGCGGGTGCGGACCCTGGAGGAGCGGCTCCTGGAGACCAAGGGCCAGCTACAACAAGCTCTGTCCCAAAACGAGCGCCTGACCTATACCTTGCGTGAGGCGCGCGAGCACATCGCCTCGCTGCGAGAAGAAGTGGACAAGTTGACCCAGCCACCCTCGGCCTACGGGACGTTCCTGCGGCGCAACGACGACGGCACGGCGGACGTGTTCTCGGGCGGCCGCAAGATGCGCGTGGCCCTGCACCCGGCCCTGGGGCCCGTCGAGCTCCAGCGCGGCAGTGAGGTGGTGCTCAACGAATCGCTGAACGTCGTGCTGGCGCGCGGCTCGGACCTGTCGGGCGAGGTCGTCACCATGAAAGACGTCCTGGACGACGGGCACCGCGCCATCGTGGTCGGGCGGGCCGACGAAGAGAGGGTCGTCGAGCTCGCCGACTCCCTGATCGGGGAGAAACTGCGGGCGGGCGACTCGTTGCTTATGGACGCCCGCTCGGGCCTGCTCCTCGAGAAGCTGCCCCGGCCAGAGGTGGAGGAGCTGGTCCTCGAGGAAGTCCCAGATATTTCCTATGACGACGTGGGAGGGCTCGACTCCCAGATCGAACAGATAACCGACGCCGTGGAGCTGCCTTTCCTGTACCGGGACCTCTTCTCCGAGCACAAGCTGCCGGCGCCCAAAGGCGTCCTGCTCTACGGGCCGCCAGGCTGCGGCAAGACCCTGATCGCCAAGGCGGTGGCCAACTCGCTGGCCAAGAAGGTGGCGGAGCGCTCGGGCGACGGGGCGGCCCGCAGCTATTTCCTCAATATCAAGGGCCCCGATCTGCTCAACAAGTACGTGGGCGTGACCGAGCGCCAGATCCGCCTGGTGTTCCAGCGGGCCCGGGAAAAGGGTGAGGATGGGGTGCCCGTCATCGTGTTCTTCGACGAGATGGACTCGCTGTTCCGCACGCGCGGCAGCGGCATCTCGTCGGACGTGGAATCGACGATCGTGCCCCAATTGCTGGCCGAGATCGACGGTGTCGAAGCGCTGAAAAATGTCATCGTCATAGGTGCCTCCAACCGCGAGGACCTCATCGACCCGGCCATCCTCCGGCCCGGGCGCCTGGACGTCAAGATCAAGATCGAACGGCCGGACGAGACCGCCGCGGCCCAGATCTTCTCCCGCTACTTGACTTCGTCCCTGCCCCTCGACGAGGACGAGGTGCGCAACCTGGGCGGTGGCGACAGGGACAAGACGGTCCGGCTCATCATCGAGCGGACCGTGGAAGAAATGTACCGCGACGACGAGGCGAACCAGTTCCTCGAGGTCACCTACCAGAACGGTGACAAGGAGACCATGTTCTACAAGGACTTCGCCTCGGGGGCCATGATCGAGAACATCGTCCGGCGGGCTAAGAAGCTGTCCATCAAGCGCCAGATCGCCAAAGAGGGCAAGGGCATACGCACCCAGGACCTCATCGACTCCATCAAGCAGGAGTACAAGGAACACGAGGACCTGCCCAATACGACCAACCCCGACGACTGGGCCAAGATCTCCGGGAAGAAGGGCGAACGCATCGTCTACATCCGCACGATCACTTCCCAAGGCGACCAGACCAAGGGCGGCCGGTCTATCGAGCGGGTCGCCACCGGCCAGTACCTCTAGGCCAGCACGTCCCGCCCAGTACGTCCCGGCCCAGCCACCCGTAGCCCCACTGGGCTATAGCAGCCTCTTGCGCCCCTAAGCAAGGTAACGTCGGCGCGTGGCCATAGTTAAGGTCCTCGGCATGGAGACCGAGTACGGGATCATCGTCAGGGGTGGTGGCGAGCCCAACCCCATCGCCGCCTCTTCGGCGCTGATAAACGCCTATGTGGCCTCCCTGGCCAGGCGCATCGAGTGGGACTTCCAGGACGAGTCGCCGGCCCGGGACGCCAGGGGCTTCGTGCGTGAACCCACCATGGCCCCCGAGATCGAAACGCACCTGGTCAATGCCGTGCTGACCAATGGCGCCCGCTACTACGTCGACCATGCCCACCCTGAGTTCTCGGGGCCGGAGTGCTCAACGGCCTGGGAGGCGGTCCTGTACGACAAGGCGGGCGAGGCCATCCTGGCCCGCTCGGTAGAGGCGGCGGCCAGGCTCCTGCCCCCCGGCCAGCAGATCAGTGTGTACAAGAACAACTCCGACGGCAAGGGCAACTCCTACGGGTCGCACGAGAACTACCTGATGGACCGGACGGTGCCGTTTTCCCGGGTGGTCCAGTTCGCCATCCCCCATTTCGTGACCCGCCAGATTTTCACTGGGGCTGGGAAGGTGGGCGCCGAGGCGCCCGGGGCCGACCACGTCGAGTTCCAGATAACCCAACGGGCCGATTTCTTCGAGGAGGAGGTCGGCCTGGAGACCACCCTGAAACGGCCCATCGTCAACACCCGCGACGAGCCCCACTGTGACGCTCAGAAGTACCGCCGGCTGCACGTCATCCTGGGCGACGCCAACCTTTCTGAGCTGGCCGACTTCTTGAAGGTGGGCACCACGGCGCTGGTGCTGGCCATGATCGAAGACGACTGGTTTGCCCGCCACGGACGCGAATACGCGCTGGTGGCGCCGGTGCGGGCCATGCGCCAGGTCTCCTACGACCTGAGCCTGGCGCAGCCCCTGGCGTTGGCCAACGGCCGGCGTATGACGGCTCTGGAAGTACAGTGGGAGCACCTCGACCTGGCCCGCAAGTACGCCGAGGACGTCGGCTTGGCGTCGGTGGGCGGCGACGAGGTCGGCCACGACATCCTGCGCAAGTGGGAGGAGGTCCTCTCCGGCCTGGAGGCGGGGCCTATGGGCCTGGCCAATAGGCTGGACTGGGTGGCCAAGTACAGGATGGTGAGCGGCTATCGGGAACGGCACGGCCTGGGTTGGCGAGATCCGAAGTTGTTGGCCATGGACCTGCAATATCATGACGTGCGCCCAGAGCGCTCGCTTTACGCCCGGGCGGGCATGGAGCGGCTGCTGGCGCCCGCCGCCGTCGAGCGGGCCATGACGGAGCCTCCCACCACGACCAGGGCATATTTCCGGGGCCGGTGCCTGCAGCGCTGGCCGCAGGCGATCGCCGCGGCCAACTGGGACTCGCTTGTGTTCGACCTGGGCCACGACCCCCTTAGGAGGGTCCCGATGATGGAGCCGCTCAGAGGTACGGCGGCACATGTCGATGAGTTACTTGAACGGTGTAACACTCCGGCGGAACTGCTGGAGCAGCTGGGCTCTTAGGAGGCGACGGCATGACTGAGAAAGACGAACGGCATGGCTGAGAGAGAACAGATCAAAAAGCAGGCACCCTCGCGTTCGGAGCCGGAGCAGGTCGAAGAGGTACCGGCCGGCTCCAAGCGCGGCGAGGAGCTGAAGGCCGAACTGGACGACTTGTTGGACGAGATCGACGAAGTGCTCGAGGACAATGCCGAGGAGTTCGTGAAGTCGTACGTGCAAAAAGGTGGCCAGTGACCCTTCCCGTTTTCGCCCCGGGCCAAGACCCGGGGCCCAACTTCCACGAGGTCGTCCGCCGGCTGGGCTTGTCGCCCTTTGCCGGCGCCGGCCCGGCGGGCGGGCCACCGCCGTTCGACGTGGCCCACAGCACCACGATCTGTGCCGTCCGGTTCGCGGACGGCGTCGTCATGGCGGGCGACCGCCGGGCCACCGCGGGCTCGGCCATCGCCCATCGCACGATGGAGAAGGTGCACCCAGCCGATACTCACAGCGGGGTGGCCATCGCCGGTGCCGCCGGCCCCGCCATGGAGATGGTCAAGCTCTTCCAGCTCCAGCTCGAGCACTACGAGAAGGTGGAAGGGCAAGCGTTGAGCCTGGAAGGCAAGGCCAACCAGCTCTCGCAGATGGTGCGGAGCAACCTCGGCATGGCCATGCAGGGCTTCGTGGTGGTCCCGCTGTTCGCCGGTTACGACCTGCGCCGGGCCAAAGGGCGTATCTACACCTACGACCCCACCGGCGGCCGCTACGAGGAGACCGACTACCACGCCGACGGCTCTGGGGGCCGTGACGCCCGCACGACCATCAAGCTCGGCTTCCGGGAGGACATGTCCCGGGAAGAAGGGGTCGAGCTCTGTGTGCGGGCCCTGTGGCAGGCGGCCGACGAAGACTCGGCTACGGGAGGGCCCGATGTGGTCCGGGGCATCTACCCGACGGTGGCGACGATCACCGCTGAGGGCTTCGAGCGGGTGGCTGAGGTGGAGGTGGCGGCGGCGTTCGAACGCGTGATCGCCACGCTCAGCTCCGCTGAGGTCAACCGTCCGGCCAGTCCCACTGCCGAAGCGACGAAGACGAGCACGAGCGGGAGGGCCAAGCGGTCATGACGATGCCCTTCTACGTGGCGCCCGAGCAGTTCATGAAGGACAAGGCGGACTTCGCCCGCAAGAACATCGCTCGCGGCCGGCCCCTGGTGGCCACCGTGTACGCCGGGGGAGTGCTCATCTGCTCGGAGAACCCGTCGCGTTCGCTCCACAAGGTGAGCGAGATCTACGACCGCATCGCCTTCGCCGGCGTCGGTAAGTACAACGAGTTCGACCAGTTGCGGGTCTCAGGGGTCCAGCACGCCGACATCAAGGGGTACCAGTTCAGCCGGGAGGATGTCGACGCCCGCTCCCTGGCCAACCTGTACGCCCGGTACATGGGCAACGTCTTCACCCATGAAATGAAGCCCTTGGAGGTCGAGATACTCGTGGCTGAGGTCGGGCCTCGTCCCGGCGAGGACCAGATTTTCCACATCCTCTACGACGGCACCGTCGTCGACGAAGACCGCTTCACCGCTCTGGGTGGTGAGGCCGAAGCCATCACGGGCCGGCTGGCCCGGGCCTACCGGGCCGACTGGCCTCTGGCCGAGGCGCTGACGGCCTCCGTGAGCGCCCTGAGGGGGCAGGAACGGCCGCTGACGCCCCACGAGCTCGAAGTGGCCGTACTGGACCGGGCCAACGGGCGCCGCGCCTTTCGCCGGGTGCTCGAGGCCGAGGTTTCCGACCTCCTGTCCGGCGACCGGCCCCGCCGCCGGGGCGCCAAAGACGCCGCCGACCAGTCGGCCTCGGCCGAGCCCTCGCCGGCGCCCGTGGCCGGCCCCGGCGGGCCGGCCACGGGCTGAGCAGCCCGCCTCCCCGTCAGCGCCGCCTGTAGGCGGCCCAGCCTCCAGTGCCTAAGCCTTCGGGTGGCCCCGCCGGTAGCTTTTTATTGGCCGATGAAGTGGGCCACCACCGGCGCCCCGGCGACCAGCAGGGCGGCCACGGCGGCGGCGGCGCGCCGCCACGGCGAGGCCCAGCGCCGGGAGGTAGGACGACCTCCGTCGTCCGGGCCGGCCAGGATGTCGTCGTCACCGGTGAGCAGGAGGAGAGGGCCGGCACCGGCGTCGAGGCAGTTGCGTTGGCGTTCGGAGAAGGCGGCTTCGACCTCGTCCGCCAGCAGCAGCGCCGCCGCCAGCTCGGCTTGGTCCTCCTCGACCAGTACGGACACGGCCCCGAAGGGGTAGGGACCGGACACGTTGCCCTGGAGGTGGGTGACGATGCCCTCGCAGCCCAGCCGGGCGGCCAGGACCTTGGCGTGCCAGCCGTCAGGGACGGTGCGTAGGTGGACCATACGCAGCCCTTGGCTCATAGCGTTACCCTAGCTCACCTGGCCTGCGGCGCTCCTTCGCCAGACGTGGCGTCCCTGGCTCCATAAGCGGGGTAGCCTGCCGATCGGGAGACAGTGGGCATTTACATGGAACGACGCATCTTCGGCCTGGAGAACGAGTACGGCGTCACCTGTACCCTGCGCGGCCAGCGCCGCCTGAGCCCCGACGAGGTGGCGCGCTACCTTTTCCGGCGCGTCGTGTCCTGGGGGCGTTCGTCCAACGTGTTCCTGGAGAACGGGGCTCGTCTCTACCTCGACGTGGGCAGCCACCCCGAGTACGCCACGCCCGAGTGCGACTCGATCAGCGACCTGGTGGTCCACGACAAGGCCGGGGAGCGGATACTGGAGCACCTGGTCGTCGCCGCCGAGGCCCGCCTGCGCGAAGAGGGCATCCGGGGCGTGATCTTCCTGTTCAAGAACAACACCGACTCGGCCGGTAACTCCTACGGCTGTCACGAGAACTACCTGACGACCAGGCGGGACGATTTCACGCATTACGCCGAGGTGCTGATCCCGTTCCTTATCTCCCGCCAGATCTATGCCGGGGCAGGCAAGGTCCTCCAAACTGCTCGCGGGGCGCAGTACTGCATAAGCCAGCGGGCCGAGCACATCTGGGAAAGCGTCTCTTCGGCCACCACGCGTAGCCGGCCGATCATCAATACCCGGGACGAACCGCATGCCGACGCCGAACGCTACCGGCGGCTGCACGTGATCGTCGGTGATTCCAACATGAGCGAGTACGCCACTTTCTTGAAGGTCGGGACGACGAGCATCATGTTGCGGATGCTGGAGGACAGCTCGGTCGTCATGCGCGACATGACCCTGGAGAACCCCATCAGGGCCATCCGCGAAATAAGCCACGACATCACGTGCCGGCGCAAGGTGCGTTTGGCCAACGGTCGGGAGGCAAGTGCCCTGGATATCCAGTCCGAGTACCTCGAGCGCGCCCAGCGTTACCAGCAAGCGAAGGGGTTCTCCCCGCTGGAGGACAAGGCTCTGGAAATGTGGGAGCACTGTCTAAAGGGGATAGAGAACGACCCGTGGTCGCTCGACCGGGAATGCGACTGGGTCATGAAGCGCAAACTGATCGAGGCGTACCGCGAACGCGAGGGCATCCCTCTCACCCACCCCAAGGTCGCCCTTATGGACCTCCAGTACCACGACGTCAACCGTCAGAGAGGCCTTTACTACCGCATGGAGGCCCGGGGCATGACCGAGCGCATGGCCACCGACGAGGACATCGAGCGCGCCCTCGACGAGCCGCCGCAAACGACTCGGGCACGGCTGCGGGGCGAGTTCATCCGCCGGGCCAAGGAGCGACGCCGAGACTTTACCGTGGACTGGGTGCACTTGAAGCTCAACGACCAGGCGCAACGGACGGTGCTTTGCAAGGACCCGTTCAAAGCCCGCGACGAGCGGGTGGAAAAGCTGATCGCGTCACTGTGATGTGCACCGGGGGGGACACGGCCCCGGCGAAAGACCATTGACGCCATGGACCGGTTGGAGCGCCTTGTCAACCTGGTCGTCGCCCTCTTGGACACCCGCCGGCCCCTGAGCCGCCAGGAGGTGCGCCAGCGAGTGGGCGGCTACAGCGACGACGAGGACAACTTCCACCGCAACTTCGAGCGGGACAAAGAGCTCCTCCGCCAGATGGGCATCCCCGTGGTCACCGAGCCCATCGACCCCGCCCGGCCCGAAGCCGGCTCCGGTTACCGGGTGCCGCGCCACCTCTACGAGCTGCCCGACCTGGGCCTGGACGAGGACGAGCTAGTGGCCCTGAGCCTGGCCGCGTCGGCCGTGGCTTTCGGCGGGGCGGCCGAGGCGTCGACGACGGCCCTGTGGAAGCTGGCCGGGGCAGCTACCGGAGGCGGGGGGGCGCCCGGCCGGTCCCTGGGGGCGCCGCCCGGCGGGCCCCTGGCGGACGTGCCCATGGACGAGACGGTGGCCACCCTGTTCGCCGGCGTGACCGAGCGACGGGTGGCCCGCTTTGGTTACAACGGCCTGGAGCGGCGCGTGGACCCGTACGGGCTGTCGTACCGGGAAGGCCGGTGGTACCTGGCCGGGTTCGACCACGCCCGGGAGGGCGAGCGGCTGTTCCGCACGGACCGCATAAGCGGCCCCGTCGACCTCGAAGGCGCCGCCGGCGCCTTCCGCCGTCCCGAGGCGGCCCCGTCCGGCCCCGTCCCGCCCTGGCGCCTCGGCGACGACGAAGAGATCGTCGTCGACATCAAGGTGGACCCCAGCCAGGCGCAGTGGGCGCGTGCTCTGGCCGGCGAGAGCTCGGTGTGCGCCACGAACGCCGACGGCACCACCTACCTGAAATTGAGGGTCACCAACCGCGCCGCCCTGCGCAGTTTCGTGCTCGGGTTCCTCGACCATGCCGAGGTCCTGGGGCCACCCGAAGTGCGCGACGAGATCGTGGAATGGCTGTGCGCCCTCGAAGCCCGGGAAGAGCCGACGGGGCGGCGGCCATGACCCGCCCCAGCTCGGCCCAACGCCTGGCCCGGCTGCTGGCCGTCGTCCCCTGGGTGGTGGCCCACGACGGGCCCACGGTCAGCGAGGTGTGCGAGAGGTTCGGGATCTCCGAACGCGAGCTCATGGCCGACCTCAACCTGCTGTTCATGTGCGGGGTGTACCCGTACACGCCGGACGCCCTGATCGAGGTGGACCTCGACGAGGGACGTGTCTGGGTGCGCTTCGCCGAATGGTTCCGCCGCCCGTTGCGCCTGAGCCCGCCTGAGGGGCTGGCGCTGGTGGCGGCGGCCCGCGCCATCTTGGGGGTGCCCATGACGGGCGACGAGAAGCCGGACGCCCTGGCCAGCGCCGTGGCCAAGCTGGAGACGGTCCTGGGCGCGGGCGGGGACGACCAGCTCGAGATCGAGCTCGGGGCGGCGGCGCCTGACGTCTTGGGGGCACTGCAGACGGCGGTGGCCGACGGGCGCAAGGTGCGGCTCGATTACTACTCGTTCGGACGCGACGAGACCGGGGCCCGGGTGGTGCGGCCGTGGCGGGTGTTCTCCTCGGAGGGCCATTGGTACCTGCTGGCGTGGTGCGAAAAGGTGGACGCCAAGCGGCTTTTCCGTGTCGACCGGGCGCGCTCGGCCCGTGTCCTGGACGAGCACTTCGACCCTCCCGCCGACCTGGGGCCGGTGGCCGTCTACGAGAGCCGGGCCGACGACCCGGTCGTGACCCTTGACCTGGCCCCCGGTGCCCACTGGGTCGTAGAGCGCTACCCCCACGAGGGCACCGTCGACATGGGCGACGGGATGGTGCGGGCCCGGCTCCGGGTGAGCTCCAGGGCGTGGTTGGAGCGGCTGCTGTTGCGGGCGGGGCCGGACGCCACCGTGGTCTCAGGGGCCGACGGGGTGGCCCCAGCCGCAGCAAGACGCATCCTGGCCGCCTACGGGCATGTAACCTCTAGGGAGTGACCCTGACCGACCAGGAGCAAACGCGCGCCTCCGACGAGGACAAACCCCAGAGGCACGACCAGCACCGTCGGGCCCTGGTCGAATGGGTAGTGGTCGTCGTCGTGGCCCTGGTGGCGGCGCTACTGATCAAAACTTTCGCCATCCAGGCCTTCTATATCCCGTCGCCTTCGATGGTCCCGACCTTGGAGCCGGGCGACAGGGTCTTGGTCAACAAGTTGTCGTACGACTTCCACTCTGTCCATATCGGGGACATAGTGGTGTTCCGCCGGCCGCCCGCGGACACCACGCTCGGCATAGACGACCTGATCAAGCGGGTGGTGGCGCTACCCGGCCAGACGATCTACGTGAACGATTGCCGGGTTTACGTGAACGGCAAGGAGGAGAGCCAGCCCTACCTGCCCAAAGGCTGGCAGAACCCCAACTCCGAGTACTGCACGACCTGGACCACCGACCTGCCCAACCCTTACAAGGTCCCTGCCGGCGACTTTTTCGTGATGGGGGACAACCGCAAGGACTCTTACGATTCCCGTTATTGGGGCCCGCTGCCGGCCAACTACATAGTCGGGCGCGCTTTTGTGCGCATGTGGCCGCCGAGCCGGCTGGGCTTCTTGTAGGCAGGACGACGGCCGGCCCAAGTTGGTCCTAGCGTGGACGCCTTGGTTGCGTCTAGGCTGTGCGCATACCCCGCCTGGTGCCCGAAGGCTGGGCCGAGCCGTGCCGGGGTATAGGGGGGGAAGACAGCAAGCACATAGACGCGAAACGACATGTCCGTCGACCGGGGGGACGAGGCCGGTCTGTCGGGGCACAGAAGCGGGGAAAGGGCCCAAGGGCCCGGTCCAAGGGGCAAAGGGACCGGGATCCCCCACTTCAAAGTTCTGGTGCGCTAAGAAGATGGGAATTGGACATTCTCCGTGGCATTACCCGCACTGAGGCTCAAGGGGCCCGTTCGGACGCCGATATCACTTGAGTACTTCAGAACCCGAGCCTCGGCCCGGGGGTGACAGAGAAGGAGTGGCCAAGGTGGCGACAGTTAGGGCGAGCTGCCCGAGTTGTGGAGACGTCGAGCTGACGACTCGGGAGGTACAAGTTCAGGTGTGCTCCGCCACTGACGAGGGCACCTATTCCTTCCTTTGCCCAGGTTGCCGGCTGATTGTCAACAAGGGTGCTGAGCAGCGAGTGGTCGAGCTGCTCGTGTCGGCCGGCGTCAGGGTGGTGAGCTGGGACCTCCCGGCGGAACTGTCAGAGCCCAAGTGCGGTCCTCCGATCAGCTACGACGACCTTCTGGCGTTCCATTTCGAGCTCGATTCCGAGGGTTGGCTCGAGCACGTGATAGCCGGCGGCGGCCCGTTGGGCTCCCGCTGAGGCGGGGCTGGTGAACTGGGCCTGGCTCGGGCCTCTGGTGGTAGGTGGGCTGGCGGCGGGCGGTTATGCGGCCTTGAGCACAAAGGTGCGCCGGGAGACGGCTCGGCTGCGCGTGGCCCGGGCTGAACTACGCCAGGTGCAGTCCCGGGTCAGCGCCCGGCACCCCGGTGGCGGCGCTCGGACAGGGCCAGCAGCGTAACCACCCTCAGGGACTCGACGGCGATCTTCGGCGACATCTTCGACCGCCCTTCGGCCCGGTTGATGAACTGGACGGGGACTTCGGCGAACTTCGCCCCCGAACGTTCCAGCTGGTAGGCCAGCTCGATGAGCCACCCGTAGCCCTGCGCCTTCAGGGCGTCGAAGTCCACCGTGCTGAGCGTCGTCGCCCGATAGGCGCGGAAGGCCGATGTCAGGTCCGCCACACCGCTGCCCAGGACGTGAGCGGCGTACCAGTTGCCGGCGCGTGACAGCGCTCGCCGCCCGAGAGGCCAGTTGACCGTGGACCCGCCGGGGACGTAACGGGAACCGACGACGACGTCGGCGCCCTCCGACAGGGCGCCCAGAAGGCGGGGCAGGGCGGTGGCGTCGTGCGACAGGTCGGCGTCCATGCCCACCAGCACCTCGTAACCCCGCTCCAGCCCCCACGAGAAGCCGGCCCGGTAGGCGCTGGCGAGGCCGGCTTTGCCCGGCCGGCGCACCACCGCTACCCGGCCTAGTTCGCGTCCAACCTCCTCGGCCAGGTCGGCCGTGCCGTCGCCACCGTCGTCGTCGACCACGAGCACGCTCGAGGAGACGACACTGGTGCGGACCGCCTGCAGGGCGCGCCTGATGTTGGCCGCCTCCCGGTAGGTCGGCATTATGACGAGCGGCCCGCCGCTCTCGGGCCCCGCCCCGCCGTCGCCTTGAGCGCCCACGCTCGGCACCTGGGCGCTACTGTCGGGCACTCGTGCAAGATAGCACCGTGGGCCTTGTCCGCCGCCGAGGACCGGGCGACGACGAGGGCGGCAGGCCCGGGGCCGGGCGGGGTCGGGCTATCGCCGCCCTCGCTCTGGTCTCTGTGGCCTTGGGCGTGTTCGAGCTGGTGCGGGCGGGCGGGCCCTACAACGTCCTGGAGTACGACGACGGCGTGTGGTTCGGTGCCGCCGTCCGCCTGGCGGACGGGGCCCTGCCGTACCGGGACTTCGTCCTCGACCAGCCGCCCGGGGTGCCCTTGCTGCTCACCCCGGTGGCCCTGCTCTCTCACCTGCTCGGTACAGCGGGCGCCCTCAGCGTCGCCCGCTACGTGACGGTCGCCGTCGAGGCCGTCAATGTGGTCCTGGTGGGACGGCTCGTGCGCTACCGGTCCGTGCTGTGCACAACAGCCGCCTGCGCCGTGGTCGCCGTTTACCCGGCGGCGGTGATCACCTCCCGCACCGTCATGCTGGAGCCCTATTGCGACCTGTGGTGCCTGATCGGGCTGGTCGCGGCCTTTGAGGACGGCCAGGTCAGCACGAGGCCCAAGCGGGCCCTACTGGCCGGGGCGGCCTTCGGGGTCGCCGGTGCCTGCAAGGCCTTTGCCCTGCTGCCGTTCCTGGTCCTGCTGGTACAGATGGGCTCCGGCTCACCCACTGGGCGGCGGCTGGCGGGGCGCCTCCTGGCCGGCGCCGCCGCCGGCTTTGTCGTTATCTGCACGCCTTTCGTGGCCATGGCGCCGGCCGGGTTCTTCCGCCAGGTCGTGCTCACCCAGCTCGAGCGGGGAGCACCGGCTAACCCCAGCCCGTGGGGGCGCCTGGCCCAGCTGCTGGGCGTCCCTCCTGCCCCTTCCATGGCCGGCGTGCCCGACGGGTTCGAGCGGTCGGTCGTCGTGGTCGTGGGTGCCTTGGTCTGCCTGGCGCTCGTGGTGGCCTGGAGGGCCGGGAGGCCGCCGGCGCGGAGCTCGCTCGAACGCTACGGCGTCGTCGCCGCCGTGGTCATCGCCGCCGGCCTGGTCTGGCCGGCGGCGTTCTACTACCACTACGCCGCGTTCCTGGCCCCGTTCTTGGCCCTGCCCGTGGGCGCGGCAGCCGACGGGCTGTACGCCGTGCGGCACCGGGCGCTGGCTGTGGGGGTGGTGTTGGCCCTGGTCGTGGTGGGGGCACTTCACGCGGTGAGGGCCGTCCAGACCACCGACCAGCCCGGACGGCCCGACGTCGCCTGGTTGGCTCGGGCCGTGCCTGCCGGCGCCTGCGCCATCACCGACAACCCGTCCGTCCTGCTGCTCGCCAACCGGTTCTCGGCCCCGCCCGGCTGCAGCGACCTGGTGGACGCCGACGGGTCCACGTTGTCGTGGTCGGGTGGCCGTCGGGGTTACCAGGCCCTGTCCCGGCCGCAAGCCATCACCGATTGGCTGGGCGTCCTGCGCCAGACTGACTACATCGTGGTCACTCAGGGGCTGGTGCCGGCGCGGGTCCCCTGGGGGCCGGTCTTGCTCGGCTATCTCTACCGCCACTTCCGGGCCACCGCCGCCCACCCTGGCCTGGTCGTATGGGCCCGGCGGTCCCCTTGACCAGCGCGCTGCGCCCCGAGTTCCTGTCAGCCTTGCCCTTCGAGCTCGACCCGTTCCAGCTCGAGGCCATGGACGCCCTCGACGACGGCCATAGCGTGGTCGTGGCCGCCCCCACCGGGTCCGGCAAAACGGTCGTGGCCGAGTACGCCGTGGCCCGGGCGCTGGCCAGCGGGGCCAAGGCGTTTTACACCACGCCGCTCAAGGCGCTGTCCAACCAGAAGTTCTACGACTTTTCCCGCCGCTACGGAGCGGCCAAAGTGGGCCTGCTCACCGGGGACAACGCCATCAACGGCGACGCCCCGGTGGTGGTCATGACCACCGAAGTGCTGCGCAACATGGTCTATGCCGGCTCCGAGAGCCTGCTCGGGCTGCGCTACGTCGTCCTGGACGAGGTCCATTACCTCCAGGACCCCTACCGCGGGCCGGTGTGGGAAGAGGTGATCATCCACCTGGCCCCCGAGGTCGACCTCGTCTGCTTGTCGGCGACGGTTTCCAACGCCGAGGAACTGGCCGACTGGGTCGGCACGGTCCGCGGCTCGACCCGCGCCGTCATCGAGGAGCGCCGCCCCGTCCCGTTGCACAACCTGTTCCTGGTGGGGGACCGGCGTAGCGAGGGCCTGGTGCTGCTGCCCACCTTCGTCGACGAGCGCCCCAACCCCCGGGGCGGCGCCATTACCTCGAGGGCCGAGACCGGCTGGCGGGCGCACCGGCACAGCGGTCTGTTCGCCCCCCGGCGGGCCGAGACGGTGGACCTGCTAGCCGAAGAGGGCTTCCTGCCCGCCATCTATTTCATTTTCAGCCGGGCGGGCTGTGACGAAGCCGTCCGCCAGTGCATGCGCGAAGGCCGCCGGCTGACGAGCGCGGGGGAGCGGCGCCAGATCCGCGAGCTGGCCGAAGCCGGCGCCGGGCACCTCTCCGATGCCGACCTCGCCGCCCTCGGGTACGCCAACTGGCTGGCTGGGCTCGAGGCCGGCTTCGCCGCCCACCACGCCGGCATGGTGCCGCCGTTCAAAGAAGCAGTCGAGCGCTGTTTCGGCGCCGGCCTGGTCAAGGTGGTCTTCGCCACCGAGACCCTGTCGCTCGGGGTCAACATGCCCGCCCGTTGCGTGGTGATCGAAAAGTTGTACAAGTTCGGCGGCGAGCGAGTCGAGCCGCTCACTCCGGGCGAGTACACCCAGCTCACGGGCCGGGCCGGGCGGCGGGGCACTGACGAGGTGGGCTATGCCGTGGTGGCCTGGTCGGCCAATGTCACCTTCGAGCAGGTGGCGTCCCTGGCCGGGGCGCGCAGCTACACGCTGACCTCCAGCTTCCGCCCGACCTACAACATGGCCACCAACCTGGTCCGGCGCTGCTCGCCGGAAGAGGCCCACCACCTGCTTAACCTGTCCTTCGCACAGTACCGGGCGGACGCCGACGTGGTCCGCTTCGAAAGGCACCTGGAACGGGCCCGTCACGAACTGGCCCGGGCACGGGAGGACGCCCTCTGTGAGCTGGGCGACGTCTTCCAGTACCGCCGCTTGGGCCAGCGGGCGGCGACGGAGAAGGCGGCGCCCTCCCGGGCCGGCCTGGACGAGATCGTCGCCGCCATGGAGGGCGTGCGCCCCGGGGACGTGCTGGTCTTCACCGAGCGCAAGCCCGGCGGGCCGCGGGCCGACGACAAGGTGGCCGTCATTTCCAAAAGCCAGAGGAAGAAGGGCGACGTCAGGCTCCGGGCCGTCACCGTCGGCCGCCGCCTGGTCTCGCTCGTCCCCCGGGACTTCCGCTCGCCCCCGCGCGTGGTGGACCGGCTCCCCCTACCCGCCCCCTACGACCCGAAGAGCAAAGAGTTCCGGCGACGGGTGGCCATATCGCTGGCGCGATCGGTCGCCGTCACCTCGCTCGGGGCCCACGCCGGCCGGGAGGGCGGCGGCACCCGGGCCCGCGGCGCCCCGGAGCTGGCCGGCCCCGAAATGGCGGGCCCCGAGATGGCGGGCCCGGAGATGGCGGGCCACCCGGTGGCCTCGTGCCCGTCGCTGCCGGACCACCTGCGGGCCGCCGCCCGGGCCGAGCGCCTGGCCCGGCAGGTGGAGCGGCTGGAGAAGCAGGTCCTAGGCCGCACGGGCTCCCTGGCCCTGCAGTTCGACCGGGTATTGCAGCTGCTGGAGCGTTGGGGCTACGTCAAGGGCTGGGCGCTGACGGCGGCGGGAGAGCGCCTGGCCCGCATCTATCACGAGCAGGACCTGCTGGTAGCCGAATGCGCCGAACGGGGCCTGTTCGACGGCCTGAAGGTGCCGGAGATGGCCGGCCTCGCCTCGGTGTTCACCTACGAAGCCCGGGGGCCGGCGCCGGTCGCCGGCCTGGCTACCCGGTGGCCCTCGGGGCGGCCCGAAGAGAGATGGCAGGCCGTCCAGACTGTCGCCCGGGAGCTCTCGGCCGACGAGGAGGCGATCGGCGTGCCCGTGACGCGGGCGCCCGACTCCGGGTTTGCCGCCCTGGCTTTCGGCTGGGCGCGGGGCCAGGACCTGGGCCAGCTGCTGGCGCCGCTCGAGAAGGGCCCCCAGGCCCGGGGAGCAATTATTTCTGCCGGGGACTTCGTCCGCAACGTCAAGCAGCTCATCGACCTCTTGCGCCAGCTGGGCCAGGTCCTCCCTGACCAGGGCTCAGCCGAGGTGGCCCGCCAGGCCGCCGATGCCCTGTTCAGAGGAGTTGTTGCCGCCTCGTCGGTGGTGAGCAGGCCCGGCACCTGAGCTGGCCATGTCCAAGCGTGGTCGTTGGCGAGCGCCCCGGGCGAGCACGGCTTCGGGGAGGTGGACCTGCCCGGACCTGGTCACCGGTAAGAATGGACCGATGAGCGACACCCGTTGGGCGGATGTGGACGAGTACCTGGCCAGCCAGCTCGGCGCCGAGGACGAGGTGCTGCGGCGTGCCCAAAAGGCGGCCGCCGACGCCGGTCTGCCCGCCATAAGCGTCACCCCCCTGCAAGGCAAGTTCTTGCACGTGCTGGCCCGGTTGATGGGCGCCCGGCGGGTGCTCGAGATCGGGGCCCTCGGAGGCTACAGCGCCATCTGGCTGGGGCGGGCGTTGCCCCCCGGTGGCAACCTGTACACCCTGGAAGTCAGCCCGCACCATGCCCAGGTGGCGATGGCCAACATCGCCGACGCCGGTCTCTCCGACAAGGTGGAGGTCATAGTCGGGCCCGCCCTCGCTACGTTGCCAGCCCTCGCCGCCGACCCTGGCCCCGCCAGTTTCGACCTCACCTTCATCGACGCCGACAAGCCCAACAACGCCGCTTATTTTGCGTGGGCACTGCGCCTCACCCGGCCCGGAGGGGCCATCGTGGTCGACAACGTCGTGCGCCAGGGCGCGGTGGCCAACCCAGCCAGCCAGGACCCGAACGTGGTCGGCACCCAGCACCTGTTCGAGGCCATGGCCGCCCAGACGGGGATAACGGCTTCGGCGCTCCAAACCGTCGGGAGCAAGGGCCATGACGGCTTCGCCATCGCCTTTGTGGAGCCCACCGGGGGTGCGCGGCAGGGAGGCTGAGCATCCCCCACCGGGGCCAGGCTGACTCGTAGGCTGGCAGCTCGCATGAGCTCGCACGCCGTCGATGTCCCTTACGCCCAGGAGACCTGGACCACCGAGGAGGCGGACGTCCTCCGTCGTTACTTCACGAACCTCGAGGGACCGGTATTTGCGCTCGTCAACCTGCCTGAAGTTGTTAAGGGGGCGCTGTTCGCCCGTTACTCCCGCTCGGCCAAGAGCCTGCGCCGCCTGTTCCTGGACGAGTTCGTGGGCGACCTGGACATGAGCGGCGACCACGGCGTCGACGCCACGGTCGGCCTGGCCCGGGCGGAACAGCTCTACGACCGCGTTTTCTTCGAGTACGGCGACGATTCGGTGGCCCAGCTGGGCGGGGTCCACCTGGCCTGCGAACAGGCGTCCAACCTGCTCACGAAAGTGCTCGAACGCGGTCGGTTGATGTCGTACATGGAGAAGTCGACCCGTTATGTCGCCTACGACACGCGTTTGCCGAGCGGGCGCTACCGCTATTACCGCGGCCCGGAAATACTGGCGTCGCCCCTCGGGGCCAGGTACGTGGGCGACATGGACCGCATGTTCGACGCGTACCGGCAACTGTTGCCGGTGCTTTTCGATTACTTTTCCGAACGCCACCCCAAGGCGGAGGGCGATAGCGATTTTGCCCATCGCCAGGCTCTGAAGGCCAAGGCGTTCGACACGGTACGCGGCCTATTGCCCTCGGCCGCCACCTCCAACGTCGGCATTTACGGTTCCGGCCAGGCCTACGAGAGCCTGTTGTTGCGCATGCGGGCGCACCCCCTGCCCGAAGCTCGGGATTATTCCGACCTGATGCTGACCGAACTGCGAAAAGTCATTCCCTCTTGGGTCCGCCGCGTCGATGTCGCCGACCGGGGCAGTGCCTGGTCGAAGTACAGGGAGCAAAATGACGCCGCCATGACCGAGCTCGCCGGCCGCCTTTTCGGCCCTGACGGTGCCGACGGCGCCTCCGCCCTCTCCACCAGTGCCGGCCCTGAGGTGGCGCTGGTGGACTGGGATCCCCGGGCCGAGGTCAAGGTGGTGACGGCGATGCTCTACCCGTACAGCCACCTCAGCGAGCAGGACCTCGCGTCGCGGGTCGAGGCCATGCCCCTGTCCCAACGCATCGAGGTCATGGCCAAGTACTCCGGAGAGCGGCTCAACCGCCGTCACCGCCCCGGACGGGCGCTCGAGCGCTGCTCGTACCGCTTTGACGTGATCTCGGACTACGGGGCCTTCAGGGACCTGCAAAGGCACCGTCTCCTCACCATCGAATGGCAGGGCCTCACTCCCTACCACGGCTACACCATGCCCGGAGCGGTGACCGCCGCCGGGGGGGCCCAGGCCTACGAAGAAGTCATGAACCGTTCGGCCGCGCTCTATGAGGAACCGTTGATCCCCAGCACGCTCCAGAGTGTGAGCGCCGCAGCGATGGTCGCCCCGTTCAGACAGGTTTGATACAGCATGGGCACCAAAAATCGCCGCTCAGTATAGAGCAGCGCCCCATAGATCGCCGCGCCGCCCG
>JBKQUU010000307.1:0-16135 GCA_052325485.1 Acidimicrobiales bacterium
GCATAGAATTCAGTTTGACGGCCAACGGGCGGCCGCAAAGGGAGTTCTGCCGTGGCAGGCGACCAAAAGATCGACGAACCCGAACAGGGCCCCGACCCCACCGACCCCGAGGTCCTCGAGACCGCCGAGGGGCGAGTGGACTTCGAGCACGTATCGTTCCGGTACGTCCCCGACGTCCCCCTCATCGAAGATCTCTCCCTCACCGTCGAACCGGGCCAGACGGTGGCCATCGTGGGGCCGACCGGGGCCGGCAAGACGACACTGGTCAACCTGCTCATGCGTTTTTACGAGCTCAACGAAGGGCGCATCACCCTCGATGGGATCGACATCGCCAGGATGACCCGGGAGGGCTTGCGTTCCAAGACGGGGATGGTGCTGCAGGACACGTGGCTGTTCAGCGGGTCGATCGCCGACAACATCGCTTACGGGGCCCCGGGTGCCACCCGCGAGCAGATCAAAGCCGCCGCCGTGGCCACCCACGTCGACCACTTCGTGCGCACGTTGCCCAATGGCTACGACACGCTGATCGACGAAGAGGGGTCGTCGGTGAGCGCCGGGGAACGCCAGCTCATCACCATCGCCCGCGCCTTTTTGGCCGAGCCCGCCATCCTCATCCTGGACGAGGCCACCAGCTCAGTGGACACCCGCACCGAGCTATTGATCCAGCGGGCCATGAACACGTTGCGCCAGGGCCGCACCAGTTTCGTCATCGCCCACCGCCTTTCGACCATCCGCGATGCCGACATGATCCTGGTCATGGAGGCGGGACGGATCGTCGAACGGGGCACCCACTCCCAGCTCCTCGACGCCGACGGCGCCTACGCCCACCTTTACGCCGCCCAGTTCGCCCAGGCCCTTTCCGAGGTGGACTGAGCGGGTGGGCTGAGGGGGTTCAGTGGCGGACGACTACCACCGGGCACTTGGCATGCGTGGCCACGTTCTCGCTGACTGAGCCGATGAGCAGGCCGGTCACTTCACCGTGCCCGCGCGCCCCCACGACGAGGAGGCTGGCCCCGACGCTCTCCGCCGTGCGCAATAGGGAACTAGCGGCCGCGCCCTGGACGACATGGTTTTCCACCACCAGGTCGGGGTAACTGGCGGCGATCTTTTGACGGACGCTCTCGAGTACTTCCCGAGAGGGGTCGAGGGGGTCGAAGTCGGACGGCAGGGGCAGCGGCATGCCCAGCATGAGAGGGAGGTGCCACCCGACCACCACATGGAGGGCGAGCTTCTTGATGGTGGCCTCCTCGGCCGCCCACTCGAGGGCGGCCATAGAGGGCGCCGAACCGTCGACGCCGACCACGATGGGACCGTTCCCCTGGGCCATGGCTGTGACTTTAGTCCGGCCGGGCTGGTCAGCGCCCGTCCCGGTCCCGGGCGGGGACCGTGGCCGGCCGGCCTGGTAACTGCTCAAGGGGAGCAGTGGGGCGTGGGACCGCTACCCTTCTCTGGTCGTGACCCTCAGCGCCGGCCAGGAGCTGTTACTGGTACTGGCCGGCCTCGGCGCCGGAGTTGTCAACGGTGCCGCCGGGGGCGGGACCCTCATCTCTTTCCCCGCCCTGCTGGCGGTCGGCTACCCGGCGCTCACCGCCAATGTCACGTCCACCGTGGGGATCTGGCCCGGCTACCTGGGAGGAGTGGCGGGTTTCCGCCAAGAGGTGGGCCAGCAGCGCCACCAGCTCCGCCGCCTGGCCGCCACCGTGGTCGGCGGGGCTGCTCTGGGCGGCGTCCTGCTGCTCACCACGCCCAGCGGCGACTTCCGCTCCCTGGCCCCCTACCTGTTGTTCTTTTCGTGCCTCCTCTTCGGCGCACAGCCCTGGCTGGCCTCGCGCCTTGGGCCCGTCGCCGGCCGGGGACAGGTCGGGGGCGGCGACGGGGCTGGTCGCGCCCGCCTGGTCCTGCTCCACGGCGGGTGCTTCGTGGCCGCCGTTTACGGCTCCTACTTCGGGGCCGGCCTGGGGGTGGTGCTCCTGGCCGTGCTGGGGCTGGCCACGTCCGAGCCGTTGGCCCGGGTCAACGGGCTGCGCAGCGTGCTGTCGTTGATCGTCAACACTGTGGCCCTCATAATCTTTGTGGCCCACGCCCACGTCGCCTGGGGGGCGGCCGGGCTCATGGACGGCAGCGCACTGGTGGGGGGTTACACCGGGGCGCGGGTGGCCCGCCGGGTCCCGACGGTGGTGCTGCGCGCCGTCATTGTCGTGGTGGGCCTGGTGACGGCCATCTACCTGCTCGTCGATTAGTGGGCCCGGGTCACCAGCCCACGACGCGGGACCAGAACTCGGGCTCGGGCCGGAAGCCGAGCGAGGCGTAAAAACCCTGGGCCTGGTCGGTCTGGAGCCCCACGTGCTGGCCCGGCACCTGAGCCAGCAAGAACCGCACCATGGCCGAGGCGATGCCCCGCCTCTGGTAGGGAGACGCCGTCCAAACGTCGACCAGGTAGGCATTGCAAACGCCGTCCGAGAGCACCCGGGCCAGGCCGACTACCCGGTCGCCGTCGCCGTTCTCGTCGCGGGCAACGGCGACATGTTGGGACTGGCGGAACGAGCGGCGCAGTTCGTCGGGCGAACGTTCCGTGGCCAAGCCGTCGGTGGCGAGGTCGGCCTTGACTTGGGCCCAGTCGATGCCCGCCAGGGAGCCGTCGATGCGGGCCCTTAGGTCTAACTGGGCAGTGGCGTGGTGGGCGATGCCCCCAGAGCGTAGATCGTCGGCTGTTCCGGAGCCCAACCCAAGCGTCCTCAACCTCCTCGAGCTGCTCGTCGACGCCACTCGCCGGGGGACGCGGCATGGGAAGGTGGCCGGCGGCTCCGCTTTCGTCGCCTCATACTGCGCCCGGGAGCTTGAGGATCCGGCGAGCATTGGCGCCGTACACGTCGGCCAGGACGTCGTCGGGCAGGGCCAGGCCCGAAATGGCCCATCGCCCATTGGGGGGCGGACTGGCGGGGGAGTAGGGGAAGTGCTCGTCATCGGTTTCGAAGAAACGGAAATAGACGGACAGTGCTGGACGCGTCGGGGGGAAGGCATCGGTGCCGAACAGGACCCGCGTCTGATGTCGGAAGACGAGCCGTCTCGTGGCCCGGGGCTGCCGGCCCAGGTCCGCCACCCGGGCGGCGACGTCCACGTAGAAGTTGGGACAGGTGCCGAACATCCGGCCCACCCAGGCGAGGTCCTCGGCATTGGAGCCCACGTGCGCCCCAATGAACGTCACGTCGGACCGCGCCGCCACCAGGTGCTCGAGCGCGTCGATGAGGACCTGGAAGCGGGGGAACTCCGGGCCGGCGAAGTGCCAGTCCGGGTGGGCGATGAGCTCCTCGAGACGTTCGTTACGCTCGCTGAGGGGCTCGAAGAAGGCTGGTGGGTCTGCCGTACGGACCAACACGGGCAGCCGGTCCGCCGCGGCTACGTCCCACACCGGCCCCAGCCGCTCGTCGTCGCACAGCACGAGCGCCCCTGTCTCATCGCGGACGTGTAGGCCCACGTCCTTCCATATTTTGAGCCCGGTAGCGCCCCGCTCCACTGAGTCCTGCAGGCTGTTGGCCAGGACGTCCGGCCACCCCGGCTCCTGGCACCGGTCCCAGTTCAGCCGGCAGAAGGTGGCGAAGCGACCGGGGTGGGCGCGGTCGTAGCGCTCGAGGTTGGCCTCCAGCGTCTCTCCCCAGTCGCCATCGAGGTTGACGATCGTCTGGACGTTGGCCTCGTCCATGAAGGCGACAAGGGCCCCCACGTCCGCTGCGAGCCAGGTCCCGTCCGTGGTCAGATCCGTGCGCCGGCCCAGGTGGTTGTGGGCATCGACGACGGGGGCGGCGGCACGCAGGATCTCGTGGACGCCAACGCGCAGCATCGGGTCTGGCCGGTACTCACGCAGCGGCAGGTTTTCCCAGTCCCTCTCCATCCGTGAGCCCCTCTCGGCCTGGCGCACGGGCCGGTTGTCACGATTCTGGCCCCTGCCGCGCCGACGTGCGGGCGACGACGAGCGGGGCCCGCTTTGCTAACTGCGGGCCCCGCTGACCATGTGCCGGTGGCTTGCGCCGGTGAGCCGGGGCCTCGTCTCAGTAGCCCGAGCCGGACGTGGTCGGTGTCGTAGCCGTGGTGGTGGGTGTGGTGGGGACGGTGACGGTCGTCGTGGCCATGGTGGTGGTCGTGGTCGCCGTAGTCGTCGTTGTCGTGCCCGTGGTGGTCGTTGTCGTCGCTGCCGGAGCGGGCGGGCTCGAGGCGCCCACGACGACGCCGGCGGAGCTGACCAGGCGCCACGTACCACCAAAAGCCTTTACCCCCGCCCCGACGGTGGAGCCGTTCAGGCCTTTGGAGAACATGTAAAGGGGGTCGCCGAAATAGGTGACCTGAAAACTGCCGTCGGCCCGCTGGGTGACCCCGAGCTCGGATGCTTTTACCCCGGGCCCTCCCACGGGCGGTTCGCTCGTGAGCACTGGTGGCCAGGCCGTGGCGCACTTGCCGGTGCAGGTCTGGCCGGAGAAGGCATAAACGGTGGCGTCACTGTTCGCGCCCCGGAAGGCGACCAGCTTGCGGCCCGTTGCCGTCTCCAGCTTCAGCCGGGCGGTGCCCGGTGCCGGCAAACCCTCGGGAGAAAGGCTGTACCAGACACCATTGGAGGCAGGGTCGACGGTGTCGTTGCCGTTGGCTTGCCCCGCGGCGCCGCCCAGGTCAAGGGCGAACAGGTAGAGGGGGTGGCCGGCGTAGATGACCTGGAGCGTACCGTCGGGCCGGTGCAGCAGCCCCAACCGGGACTGCGTTACGCCCGTGCCGGCCAGGGCGGGGCCGTCTGTGAGCAGGGGGGGCCAGAAAGCCAAGCAAGCCCCGGTGCAGCCCGAGGGACCAGAGGTCAGGCTGTACAGCGTCCTCCCGGTACCGAACGCGGTGGTCGCGCTCAGTACCGGCCCGGTGGCCGAGACCTCGACCGCCACCTTGGCCCGGTCCGCGGCCGGGGGGCCGGCGGCGGAGACCAAGCGCCAGAAGCCGTGGAAGGCGGTGACGTCCTCGCCGTTGGCCTGCCCGGGAGCCTTGTCACCGATGAAGTAGTAAAGAGGTTGGCCGAAATATGTGACCTGTCGCACCCCGGCCCTCATCTGTTCGCTCAGGCCATTGGCGCTCACCCCCGGCCCGGCCATGACCGAGCCGCGGGCCAGCAGCGGCGGCCACGCCGAAAGGCAGGCTTTGGACACACAAGCCGTCTGGGCCGACAAGTCCCCGCTGAAGACATAGAGCGAGGCGCCGCTGCCGTCGACCAGGACCATGCCCTCGGGGCTGGTCCGGCTGGAGACGGTCACGACCGTGGCCTCCGCCGACGAGGCCGTCACGACCGGCCCGACCTGGGCCAGAGCCGCCATAGCGGCGGCGACGCCCACGAGGACGACCCCGGCTAAGGGCCTCGAAGAGCGCGAGCTGACCCGGGACCGCGGCGCGCGGGCTGGGCTCGCTGTGCCTCGCGACGAGCGCGTTCGAACAAGGGTGCGCATGGTTCGACCTCCTGTGGTCCGGTCGTGGCCCGGTCCGGGCAAGGACAGAAAACTATGTGGTGCGCTTGCCTTTGACCTTACGGACCAGCGTTCGAAAGAGATTGCCCCTCGAGCGCGACCACGGTCCCGTTGGCGACCGAACGATGGGCCGCTTCGATGACCTCTAGCACCGCAACTGCGTCCCAGGGGTCTACAGGCGGCCGGGCCTCGCCGGCGAGAGCGGCGGGCAGGCGGGCATAGAACTCCTCGTAAGCAC
This sequence comes from Acidimicrobiales bacterium, assembly GCA_052325485.1. Taxonomy (GTDB): domain Bacteria; phylum Actinomycetota; class Acidimicrobiia; order Acidimicrobiales; family Palsa-688; genus Fen-671. The sequence continues at coordinate 5,728 of JBKQUU010000307.1, forward strand.
CGGGGAGCGTGGGGATGACGGCGATATCTTCGCCGGCGCGCAGCTCGCCGTACCGGGCCGACGGCTCTTCTCCCCAACCCGGCGAGCGAGGAAGAGCACCGGAGCTCAACTGGGCTTCTTGTACGTCGAACCCGGTCTTGGTGTAGGAGGCTCGGTCGCCGAGCACGCGGAACCGGGGGCCGGGGTGGCCGACGAGCTTGCCCGCCCACAGGTGGCTATGGGCCCCGGTGTTGTGCGTCAGGGCCACGAACACGTCGTCGTCAACCTGGCTCCCGAGCCTCCTGTGCTCGAGCTCGGCGTAAACCGACAACGTGGGGCCAAAAAGCAAAAGCGCCTGATCGATGATGTGGGCACCGATGTCGTACAGCATCCCGGTGGCCCGGGCGGGTCCGGGGCTCTCTTTCCAGCTGTTCTGGCGCAGCTGTGGGCGCCACTGCTCGAACCGGGACTCGAACCGATGGGGGCGACCTAGACGACCACTGTCAAGGATCCCTCGGAGCGTTAGAAAGTCCCCGTCCCAGCGCCGGTTCTGGAACACCGTCAGCATCACACCTGTTTGTTCAGCCCTCGAGATCAGCTGTCGAGCGCTGGCGGTAGTGGTAGCCAGCGGCTTGTCCACCACCACGGCCAGGCCGAGGTCAATGGCGCGCAGTCCCAACGGAACATGCGAGTCGTTAGGTGAAGCCACCACGACCAGGTCCAATTGGGCAGAGCGGGCGAAGAGCTCGTCGACATCGGCGACGATCTCGGCGTCGGGGTAGTCCCTCGCCGCTTGGCAGGACCGTGCGGGATCGGACGTGGCGATGGCCGCCACCTCTAGACCAGGCGTCGCGGCGATGAGCGGGGCGTGGAACACCCGGCCAGCAAGGCCATAACCGATAATGCCCACCTTGCCGCTAGTCATCGGTTACCGTCCCGCGATGCTCTTTCCCTGGAACAGTAGTCGTCGTCCCTCGGGCAACAGGCCCAGGGGACGAGTCGCTCCCACCGGCTAGGGCGGACGATCGACGCAAGCCCATCATCACCATCAGCGAACAGCCCAACGCTCTGAGCGCGTCCGGCGCTGCATGGGAGGGCAGGGGACGGCTCCTGTGGCGAAAGTGACTGGCAGGCCACCTTTCGTGGCAGCCGGGCTTAGGCTAACCTAACAACCGCCTCGCTGTGGGGACGAACTTGCCGGCTGCGCTTTCAGGGGCGCCAGATCGGGACGCCGACCAGGCTGGTCGTTGCCCAGATCGGCGTTGCGCATACCTGAGATCTCGGCTGGAAGGGTTTCTCCGGCGGCGGCCGGGTGTGGAGGTGCGGCACGGGAGGGTACGTAAAGAGGCATAGCACTGGAGGAGCGACTGACCAACAGCTGGAAGTGGCGGGCGACGGTGGTGTGGCTCAGTCCCTCCTTCGGGGCGGGGGCTTCACCCTCCTTGAGGGGGCGAAAGCCGCGATGAGCCGGTTCGCGAGCCGGCGCGGCCGGATCGCCTTGTCCGCGGTCGCGCTGCTCCTGGTGGCGGCTGTCCTCGGGCTCGTGTTCGCCGACCTGCTGACCAAGCCGGCCAAGTCGGGCAACGCTGTTGCTACCAAGGGTGCGGCGGTGGCGGTCACCACGACCACTGCGCTTGCCGCGCAAGGCCAGGTTGCTGCCCAGCCGGCAGCTCAGCCAGTGGAGACCGCGGCACAGGAAGTGGCGACTACGGTCCAGGCCGGTCTAGCCAATGCCACCATCAGGCGGGGCGCCGGTCGCCTGCTCATGGACCAGCTCACGCCCTTGCTCGGGAAACCCTACGCCCGTACGCGCCAGATCCAGAGGTTCGACGGGTTCGCTCAGATGGTTTACAACGATCTCACCAGAGGGGCCATTAAGGGTTCGGCCACTACCGACGCGCTGGCGAGCGGGGTGGCCACGCTTGCTTTTGCCCTCGAGACACCCGTTCCCTACCCGTCCTTGACGGCTACGACCGTCCACCCGCCAAAGGCGGTTCACAAGGCCAGGAAGGTCAACTCCCTAAGAAAGCGGGCCTCGGGCAAGAAGGTCCACTCCGGCAAGAAGCTCGCCTCCGCCAAGAAGGTCGCCTCGGGCCAGAAGGTCCACTCCGGCAAGAAGCTCGCCTCGGGCCACAAGGTCCGCTCGGGCGGAAGGGCCCCTTCGGGCCAGAAGCTCGGCGTCCCCAAGAGGTCGCAACCGGGCGCCGGGGCCACGTCGAGCTCGACCACAGCCACAACCAGGGCCGCGCCCCCGACAACGCTGGAGGCGGCGGTGCCCTTGACTTCGTTCCCGTTGTCAACGGCGTCCACGGCCCCGCCCACTACAAGAGCCAGAGCGCCCTCGACCACGAGGCCTCCTTCGCATAGGGGCCGCGCCCAACGGCGGCGTTCGCCGCCGACCACCCGAGCTAAGAGCTCGTTTTCGCCTCCGCCCACGAAGTCCCCTCCCACCACGAGAGCAAGACGCCGGCCGTCGAGGACGAGTGCGCGCGTGACCTCCACGACGACCTCGACGACCAGGCCTCGGCCGACCACGTCGAGGCCCATGCCGACCACGTCAACGACCAGGGCCCCGTTGAGGAAGAGGGGCCGCTCGACGCCGCGCCCGGCCGCCAAGTCACCTTCGACCACAAAGGCCCCGCCGACCACCAAGTCCCCCCCGACGACCAAGGGCCCATCGAGGAAGAAACCCTCGACGACCAAGTCCGCCCCGACGACCACCAAATCCCCCCCGACCACCAAGTCCGCCCCGACCACCAAGTCCCCGCCGACCACCAAGGGCCCGTCGAAGAAGAAGGCTTCGACGACCAAGTCCCACTCGACCACCACGACGACGAGGCCGAAGCCTCGTGTGACAACGACGACGACCAAGCCCAAAATCCGCTCGACGACGACTACGACCGTCAGGTCCAGGGCCGCGCACTCGAAAGCCAAAAAACATAAGCCCAAGGCCGATACCTCGACGTCGGCCACCACTACCTCGCCGCCGACGACTGCGGGCTCTCCTCCCACCAGCCCCCCGGCAACAGTCCCGACGGTGACCGTCGCCCTCGACCCGGGCACCGTCGCTCCTACGACGCCCCCAGCCACGACGACGACTACCCGGGCGACCACGACGACCCTCCCGACGACGACGACCGGTACCACCAGACCTACGACCACCACCACCAAGGCGACGACGACCACGACGGCGGCCACGACCACGACGGTGGCCACGACCACGACGACGGCGGCCACGACCACCACGACGGCGGCCACGACCACGACGGGCCCGGCGGCCACCACCACCACGACGGCGCCGGCGGTGACCACCACCACCACGGCGCCGGCCACCACCACCACCACTTCGTCGCTAGTCCTACCGATCCCCATCACTCTTCCGCCCCTCCCCTGAGGTCCCCTGGGGGCCCGGGGTAGTCCGACGGACAGGCGGCCCGGCCCTCACGTCGGCGGCCGGGCCCTCACGTCGGCGGCCCGGCCCAGGATGACGCGTCGTGGCGAGACAGGGGGTACGGTCTCGGGGAGAGGGGGCGTGGTGATATGAGAGTTCTTGTCATTGGTGGGACGCAGTTCATCGGGCGCCACGTCGTCAGCTCGTTGCTCGCGGACGGCGACGACGTGACCCTTTTCCACCGGGGTAGCACCAACCCGGAACTGTTCGCCCGGGCTGACCACCGCCTCGGGGACCGGGACCTCGAACTGTCCGCCCTGGCCGTCGGCACCTGGGACGCCACGATCGACACCTCTGCTTATGTCCCGCGCCAGGTCCGCACCCTGGCCGAAGTACTGGGTGGCCGAGGCGGGCGCTACGTGTACATCTCCTCGGTGTCCGCTTATGCCGACCCGCACGGTCCGGGGCTGACCGAGGACGCCCCGCTCGCCGTACTCGACGACCCGACGACCGAGGTGGTCAATGGCCACACCTATGGGGGCTTGAAGGCGTTGTGCGAGCAGGCCGCGCTGCAGTCGTTCGGCTTCACGGGAGCCGATGTCAGCATCGTGCGCCCGACCTATGTGGCCGGGCCGTACGATTACACCGGCCGCTTCACGTGGTGGGTCGAGCGGGTGGCCCGAGGGGGCCGGGTCCTGGCCCCCGGGCCCCGGGAGAACCCGTTCCAGGTCATCGATGTCCGGGACTTGGCGGACTTCGTCGTCCTGCTGGCCCGCGGTAGGGCGACCGGGACTTTCCATGCCGTGAGCCCGCGGCCGCCGTTCTCGTTCCAGGACTTCCTTAGTACGGTGGCGAACGCCGTGGGGCCGGCCGGTACTGAGCTGGTGTGGGTCGACGAGGAGGCCCTCACCGGTGCCGGCGTGGCTCCGGCCGAGCTCCCGCTCTGGGCCGGGCTGGCTCCAGGGCGCGACCTTAGCGCCGCCGACCCGAGCCGGGCATGGGAGGCAGGGCTGCAACCCCGGCCACTGGACCGCACCGTCCTGGACATTCACGAGCACGAGCTCGCCGAACCGACCCCGGTCAGAGGCCCGGTCGGCTTGGGGCCGGACCGGGAAGAGGAGCTGCTGCGCCTGGCGAGCTGAACCGGCGCCGGTTGCTGAGGCGGTGCACGCCATGAAAGTGCGAGGTGTAGGCGCGCCTGCTCAGGCTGGCGGAGAGCCGGGGGCGGCGGGACGGGGCTCGAAGGCGAAAGCGCGGGCTGGGTTGTCCACGAAGATGAGCCGGCAGAGCTCGCGGCCCAGCTCGCGCTCGAGCCGGGGCTTGAAGCGGGCGAAGAGGTAGTCGAGGCCCGGGCCGCCCCCGTAGGAGCGCATGGTGGAGCTGCGGCCGGTGTCCCCGCCCAGCAGTAGCTGCCTCGAGAGCCCCCTCTCGGCCAGGTCGGAGATGAGCTGGAGGATGGTGGAGTCCGGCCAGTACTTGGCCCGGCCCGGCCCGTCCAGCTGCAGCCAGGCCCCGGTGGCGGCCGTCTCGGCGTGCTCGGCGGCGTCGGGGTTGCGGTCGAGGTGGGCCAGCACCACCGAAGTTGGCGGTACCCCCAGGCCGACAAGGTGCTGGACGAGACCGAGGCCCATGGTGCCGTGCTCGGTGTGCACGCAGATCGGCGCCCCGGTCTGTTCGTGGGCCAGGGCCGCCGCCGCGAACACCTTCTTCTCGAACGGTTGCAGGCGGTGGTAACTGGCCCCGACCTTGATGACACCGGCGGGGGAGGCTCCGGCGGCGATGTCCGAGACGAAGCGGGCGGCCAGGGCCTGTTCGGTCTGCGCCCGCAGGGGGTCTTCGGGCGGGTAGTGGGCGTCGCGGTGGGCCCCGGTGGCGCCGACCACGTGCAAGCCGGTGGCCAGGGAGACCCTGAGGAGGCCATCGGGGGTGCGGCCCAGGCCGAGCGGCGTCCAGTCCACCAGGGCCCGGCCCCCGGCCTCCACCAGCGTGCGGGCTTCTTCGACGGCCCGGTCGAGGTCGGCCATCTCGTCGCCCGGCTGTAGCCGGGTGACGAAGAAGAGGTGCTCGTGGGAGTCGGTCGGGCCCAGTTGTGACGGGTCGATGTCGCCCTGGACGGTGCGCACCACGGTCACGGAGCCAGCCCCCTGCCACCCCGGGGCCTCGTCGGCCGGCTTGCTTGCATCTGTTCCCCGATCGTGCCAGACTCAAGTCGGGATGTCAATACATATAGACATGTGGACCGAAGCCGTCGACCATTCGAAGCCGATCCCGCTGTACTACCAGTTCAAGCAGTGGCTGTCGGTGTGCATCTCCAATGGCACCCTTCCCCCCGGGTCCAGGCTCCCTGACGAGCTCGAGCTGTGCCAGCGCCTTGGTGTGAGCCGCGGCGTGGTCCGTCAGGCGCTCACCGAGCTCGGCTACGAGGGCGTGATCTACCGCCAGCGGGGACGGGGCACCTTCGTGTCGACGCACAAGACGGCCGAGGGCCTGATCAGTGGGCTGCGGGGCCTCGTCGATGACGCCGCCCTGCGCGGACAGGTGGTCCAGAGCAAGGTGCTGGTTCTGCGCCAGGTGCCGGCCACCAACGGCGTGGCCGCCAACCTCAACATCGCCGTCAACGAGCTGGTGGTGGAGCTCGAACGGGTGCGGGCACTGGACGGCGAACCGCACGTGCTCACGGTCACCTATCTCCCCGCGGCGCTTGTCCCGGGACTGGCTAGGCGCGACCTCAGTGGGGCCGAGTCGCTCTACCAGGTCCTGCGCCAGGACTACCGCTTGCCCATTGTCTCGAGCCGGCGCCGGGTGGAGGCGGCCACGGCCGGTGCCCGGGAGGCGCGCCTGCTCGAAGTGGACCGCGGCGCGCCGCTGTTGGTGCTGTACAGCACCAGCTACACGACCGAACGCCGGGCGCTCGAGTACTTCACCGCTTTCCACCGGGGCGACCGCAGCGCCTTCGAGGTGGAGCTGTCCAGTTCGGGCGTCAACGCCTCACGCTTCGAACGCGTCCCCCTCGCCCCGGAGAGCTCCGTGCCATGAGCGGCCCCCTGCTCGTCGGGGTGGACGTGGGCACCCAGAGCGCCAAGGCGGCGGTCTTCGAGCTCAGCGGCGTGTGCCTGGCCGAGGCGGCCGTGCCCTTGCGCCTGCACCGGCGGGGCGCCGACGAGGTCGAACAAGAGCCCGAGGACTTCTACCAGGCGGCGACGGCCGCCATCGCCTCCTGCGCCGCCGGTTGTGGCCGGCCCGGCGACGTGGCCGGCGTGGCCGTGGCCGGCCAGATGGCCGGCGTGCTCGGCATCGGCGCCGACGGCCGGGCCGTCACCCCGTACGATTCGTGGCTCGACTCGCGCTGCCGGCAAGAGGTGGAAATGATCGCCGCCCGCCTGGGCGACCGCCTGGTCGAGCTCAGCGGTTGCCCGTCTATGGTCGCCCACGCGCCCAAGATCGCCTGGTGGCGCCGGGCCCGGCCCGAGACCTACGCCAAGGTGGCCAAGTTCGTGGTGCCGGGCGCCTTCGTGGCCGGCCGGCTCTGCGACCTGGACGCCACCGAGGCCTACGTCGACACCACCTACCTTCACTTCACCGGCCTGGCTGACACGGCCCAGGCCACCTGGTCGCCCGAGCTGGCCGCCGGGTCCGGGGCGGAGCTGGGAAAGATGCCCCGCATCGTGGCCCCGACCGAGGTCGTCGGGCGGCTCCGCGCCGCGGCCGCCGCCGACTGCGGCCTACTACCCGGTACCCCGGTGGCCGCCGGGCTCGGCGACACGGCGGCCGGGGCCCTCGGGGCCGGGATAGTGGAGCCGGGCCAGTTGCTGGACACGGCGGGGACGGCCTCGGTGCTGGCCCTGTCCACCACCGCGTTCCGGCCCGACCTTTCCGGCACGCTGGTGCAGATGCGGGGGGCGGTGCCCGGGCAGTGGCTGGCCTTGGCTTACCTGGCCGGCGGCGACCTGCTGCGCTGGCTCCCCGGGGTACTGGGCGCCGCCTCACTGGAAGTGCTGGTCGAGGAGGCGTCGGGACGCGGGGGAGCGCGGCTGCTCTTCGTGCCCCATCTGGGGGGCCGCATCCTGCCCGCCGCCCCCGGGGCCCGGGGGGCCTGGGTCGGCCTCGACCTCTCCCAGACCCGGGGGGACCTGGCCCGGGCCGTCCTGGAGAGCGTGGCCTTCGAGTACGCCGGGTTCTTGGGCGTGGCCCGCCGGCTCTTCCCCGACGTCGCCCCCGGTGACGTGCGGGTGATCGGGGGCGGGGGCGACGACGCCCTGTGGAACCGGATCAAAGCTTCGGTGCTCGGCCGGCCCTACGTCCGCTTGGGCCGGGAGAGCTTCAGCGCCTGGGGCGCGGCCCTGGTGGCGGGGGCGGCGGTCGGGGCCGTGGACGACCTGGGGGCGATGGCCCTGTCGAGCACGGCCGAGGTGGGCCGGACCGAGCCCGACCCCGACCTGGCTGTCCTTTACGCCCGGCGCGAGCGCGACTACCGCGCCACCGTCGACATGCTCGTCGAGCCCCATCAGGGCGGGCCTCATCAGGACCGGCCCCATCAGGAGGTACATGCATGAAGAGCCGCTTCCGCCTAGCCGTGCTCGGGGCCGGCCGGGCCGGCATGGTACATGCCCGCAACGCCGCCGGGGCCGTCCCCGGGGCCGAGCTGGCCTGTGTCGTGGACGCCGACCCTGTCGTGGGCCACCAGGCGGGCGCCGAACTGGGCGTGGACGTCTTTCCCAACCTCGAGCAGGCGCTCTCCGGGGCGGCTTTCGAGGGCGTGGTCATCACCGCGCCCACCTTCGCCCATCCCGAGCTGGCCGTGGCCGCCGCCAGTGCCGGCAAGCACGTGTTCTGCGAGAAGCCCATGGCCTTGGCCCTGGCCGACTGTGACGCCATGGCGGCGGCCGCCGAGCGGGCCGGGGTCGTGCTCCAGGTGGGCTTCGTGCGCCGGTTCCAACCCGAGTTCGCCGAGGCCAAGCGCCGGATAGAGGCGGGCGAGATCGGTACCCCGATGGTCGTCAAGTCGCTCACCCGGGGCCCGGGGTTGCCCCCGGTATGGGCGCACGACCTGCGCCGTTCCAACGGCATGCTGGCCGAGGTCAACAGCCACGACTTCGACTGCGTGCGCTGGCTGGCGGGCTCTGACATCGAGCGGGTCTATACCGAGACGGCCAATTTCAAGGGGGCCGACCGGGGCGTCACCGCCGCCAACTTCTATGACAACGCCGTGGTCACGCTGCGCTTTGCCGCCGGAGCCATCGGCACTATCGACGGGACCTGTCCGGCTGACTACGGCTACGACGCCCGGGCCGAAGTGCTCGGGACCGAGGGCCTGCTCATCGTGGGCGACAACCACGCCATGCCCCTGCTCGAGGTCCGCCACCGCGGCCGGGGCGAGGCGCCCACCTGGTCCTCCTGGCCCACGCGCTTCGAGCCCGGTTACCGGGAGGAGCTGGCCGGCTTCGTGCGGGCGGCCACCAGTGGTACGGCCCCGCTCGTGGGGGCGGCCGACGGCCGCGCCGCCGTGGCCGCCGTTATCGCCGCCAACACGTCCTGGCTCGAAGGCCGTCCGGTGGCCCTGGCCTCGCTGGCGGCGCAGCCATGAAGGTCCTGGCCTACCGGGGACCGGGCTCGCTGGTGGTCGAGGAGCGGCCTGAGCCCCACCCGGGCCGAGGCGAAGCGCTGCTCAAGGTGGACGCCTGCTCGATATGCGGGACCGACGTGCGCATCGCCAATGGGTCCCACCGCGCCTACGCCGACGCCCTCGGGCGGGTCCCCGGCCACGAGATCGTGGGGACCGTGGTGGAGGTGGGCGAAGGGGCGCCTGCCGCCACCGGCGAGAACGTGTTCGTGGCGCCCAACTACGGCTGCGGCCACTGCGCCGCTTGCCTGCTCGGCCAGGTGAACATGTGCGAGCAGCCCCGCGGCATCGGCATCACCGAGGACGGTGGCTTCGCCGAGTACCTCCTGTTGCCCAAAGACCTGGTGGACCAGGGGAACCTGCTCCCCTTCAATGCCAGTGCCAATGCCGGTGCCAGTGCCAGTGCCAGTGCCGGTGCCAGCCCCGGCACGGGGGAGGGGACGAGCGTCGGGTTGGACGTCGGGGCGGTAGCCCTGGCCGAGCCGCTGGCCTGCGCCCTGCGGGGCTCGCGGGCTTGCCGCATCGGCGCAGGAGACGTCGTCCTGGTTTACGGCGCCGGGCCTGTGGGCCTGTTCCACCTGGCCCTGGCCCGCCTGGCCGGGGCCGGCGCCGTGGTGGTCTGCGAGCCCAACCCCGAGCGGCGCCGGCGGGCGCTGAGCTGGGGCGCCACGTCGGCTCACGACGCCGACTTCGACGAACTGCGGGCGGCGCTGGCCAGCGCCGGCGCCCCCAACGGCGCCAACGCCGTGATCGTGGCCGCCCCCGTGCCCGCCGCCCAGGCCCAGGCCCTGGAACTGGCCGGCCCCTGGGGGCGGGTCAACTTCTTCGCCGGGCTGGCCCGGGGACATTCCCGGGTGGAGCTCGACACCAACCTCGTCCATTACAAGGAGCTCGTCGTCACCGGCACGTCGGCGAGCACCAACGAGGAGTGCCGCGCCGCCCTCGACCTGATCGTCGGAGGTCGAGTGGACGCCGGGTCCCTGGTCGAGGCCCGCTTCGACCTGGCCTCGGGGGCCGCCGCCTTCGAGCTGGCCGCCTCTGGCAAGGCCATGAAGGTGCTGGTGGCGCCGTGACCCTGACCACCACCGTCACCCTGAGCACTACCGATGGGCCGAGGCCGGCCCGCCAGCACGACAGCCACTGCACACCAAGACCGAAAGAGATGGCCCGCACATGACCACCACCACCATGCTCGACCCGTTTTCCCTGTTGCTCGACTTCCGCTCGGGTGCTCTCACGCCTCACACCTCGGCCACGGTGCGCCACCTCTCCGACATGAAGGGCTCCTACTACGCCGACGGAGCCGCCTTGGACGAACTGGTGCGCAACGGTGACCCTCTCGTCTACGAGGTCGTCCAGTACGACGTGCCCGAAGAGGTGGGCCAGCTCATCTGCTGCACCACCGTCCTGCACCCGGG
>JBKQUU010000308.1:0-4177 GCA_052325485.1 Acidimicrobiales bacterium
AGCGGCTCCCCCGCTCCAGGTCCCGAATCCGTTCCTCGTGATCGTCCGAGGCATTGACCAACTCGTCCACTTTGGCCTCTAGCCGCCCGGCTGCTCGGGCCATCTTCCACGTCGAGACGATCAGCCCACCGCCGATGGTTGCCATGACCGCGACCGCGGCCCACAGCACCGACCCTGTAACCGTTGCGGCGAGCTCATTCATCCTACGCCGCCCTGAGCACTACGCCGGCCTGGCAGGTCGTGGATTGTACGAGTATCCCCGGTGTAGCCGGGAGCGCGCCGAGATGTGTATGCGCTGTCGTTTGCCATGCACACTGGGTGCCACCCGCTGAGGTCGGCCCTGTGGGAGACCCGAATACTTGGACGAGGTAGGCCGTCGATTCTCCCCACCCGAGGATTTTGGGATTGCCAGCGCCCGCCGGCCCCTGCCGCACCACGCAGAGCCAGGACCGGCCGGGCGCCAGGGTGAGTGTGATTGTGATGATCGGAAACCCGATGGCGGCTCCGCTCACGGTCCCGAAGTCATGGAGCAGGCTGAGTGGCTTGGCTGTGCCTGAGTCGCTGTAGAGGCCTAGCCGCCAGACCGTTGTGGCATCCGTGTCCACGACCTTCACGCCAACGGCGCTGAACGTGCGGGTCTTGCCCACTGTTATGGGCACAAAGAAGATGCGCCCGCGGGTGTTTGTTGTCATGGCCGGGGTATCGGCTCGGAAGATCGGATAATAGTTGCCCGAGATGAATCCGTATCCCGACGACGGTCCGGGTGTTACTTCGCTCCCCGTGCCGTCGCCGCCGTGGTAGCCGAACGCGCCCGCCGTCATTCGCCCGCCACGTTCACCACGTCACCTGTGTTGCCGAGCACCCATATGACTGTTGCCAGACCCACTTGCCAGGTGAACGGCCCGGTGGCTGGGCTGATCGCTGCCGAATCCGTGGAGACGAACGATCCGCCGTGGTAGATGCGCTTTCCCACGTTTGTCTTTGTCCAGGCCAGCGAGACGCCAAGGTGTAGGTCGAAGGGCGGCAACTGTACCGGCGTGCCCATGCCGAGGCAGGTTACCCGCGTGCTAAGGAGCTTTGTGCCGAGCGTGGGAAGGTAGTTGACGATCGAGACCGTCGACGTGCTCGCTGTGATGAATGCCTGCGTGAAGGAGGCGAGGGTGGAGGGGGCGAGGCCCAGGGCTGGCCCCTGGTATTGCTGGCCCCGCACCATCGCCCGATAGGTGAGGCCGGGGGTCAGGCCGGTGGCCGACACCGAGACGATGGCGCCGCCCGCGAACTCGATGGTCGAGCTGGGCGAAGCCCCGATCCACGACATAACGGGCGATGTGTTCTCATTGATCGTCAGGACGGCCGCTGCCGGGGCGAGCGGCACCAGGGCAGCCACCACCCAGTTGGTCCCGATGGGCACGCCCTGCCACTTGAACGTCGCCTCGCCTGTGGCGTTGGCTACTGCAGCGGTCGGTGTTGTGAGCGACTGAGTGGGCGGCATCTAGGCCGCCTGGTGCTGCGATGCCTTCCGGGAGGGCCGGTGCCGACGGGTCGAGCCCGGCGAGGACTGGGCCAGTCCGGGTGTCCGGTCGGCTGTCGTGAAGGCTGGCCCTGTGTTCTTGTTCTCTCGGGTGATCCGCGCTTTCGTCGACGGTGGCAGCGCCTGGTACTGCTTGTCGGCGGCATCCCCGCTCGGTTTGGCCGCGCCAGACTTCCGGGCTCCGCCTTTCTTGGCCCCGCCCTTGCCCCCGCCCGCCACCTTGGCGGCCGTCCCCACTGGCCCCGGCAGGAACCCGGCGACCTTCGACACCGCGCCTGCCGCTCCGGTCGAGCCGAGTCCCGTGGCTGCCAGGATCAGCACGCCGGTAATCCCGATGAGGCTTCCCGCCACGAGGGCCGTGGCACCCTTGAGCGCCTTGACTCCGCCCTGAGTCAGGATGCACGGCCCGGAGAAGAACAGAAACCCAGGGAAGGAGATGACGCACTTCTTGAGAGCTGTCCCCGGCGAGGTTGTGCCCGCTCCCTGTGTCGTCTTTCGGATCACGCCGGTAGTCGAGGCGGTGGCGTTGGTCGCTGCCCCTCCGGCAAAGCTGGGCGTGCCCCAACCGGACGCCACCACGGCCGAACTGAGGCCCGCGGTGTTCGTGCCCGCCTTGAGCGCCTTAAGGACCCCGGCGGCAAATGGCTGCTGGAGCCGTGCCGCGGTGACTGTCAGGCCCTGTGTCCACGACTTGAACGCTGCCACTGGCGGTGTGTTGCCAGGGGTCGGCGTGGCACCCGAGTAGAACGCCGAGGAGCCGGGTGTCTGCCCGTAGCCCTTCGACCCGTAGGTGAGCGTGACGTTCAGCGGGTTATATGTCGTTACGTTGTTCCGCACCCCGAACTGCGGCCCGGCCCCACCTTCGGCCGCTTCCCAGGCGACGACGGCGTTGATGGTTGTCGGAGACTGGGAGGCACCAAGGCGCTGGAGGAGCGACTTGGCCCAGGACTGGCGTGACACCGTGAGCGGCGCGGCGGTGGTCGTCACCATCGGTTACCAGTTTTCCGTGGGTGGCTCCGGGCTGGCGAGCCCTGCCTTGCGCGCGTGGAGGTATTCGGCATACGTGACTCCGGCGGCGATCAGTCCGCCCGCCACGATGGGCACCCGGTACTGGGGGTCGATGAAGGCAGCGATGGCGATGAGCGCCAGTCCTTCGGCCGTCCCGATGTTGACCCACTTGATTAGCGTCGGCGCCCGCTTGTCGGCGTTCAGTTCCGTGGTCTGCGGGGAGCTGCACGCCTTGGCGATGGCGTCATAGACCAGCGTGGCCGAGACGATGAAGGCGAGTCCGCTGCTCGGTGCTATGCGCCCGGCCACGTCACGCCGGCCTCATGCTAAAGACGTTCCGCGGGTCGATGTACCCCATTGGCACGTAAGGGGGAAGGCTCCGGCCTGGGGCCCACGTCCCCTGTGCGGTGAGGCGCGGATCGACGCCGCGCGGTGTCGTCGTGAGACCGTTGAGCTGATTGCCGATCCCGCGGGTGCGGGGCATCGGCTGCTGGACGTAGTAGGGCTGCCACTTGGTCGGCGGGAAGGTGCGGCTCATGCCGGGGCTGGCCTCCGGCATCCCGGCTCCCTGGTGGGCCGCGGTCATCGGTGGACCGCCACGGGAGGCGGCACGGACCCGGCCGACTCGCCCGGCTTGGCCCGGTAGCCCTTGGGCGTGGCGTAGACCGGGGCGACCGTATGGGCGCCGGTGGGGGCAACGGTCACCCGGTCGGCGGGCACGGTGACCCACACAGAGCCGGGGCTCTCGGCACCCTGGGCGGCCTGGGCGTTGTTGACCTGGCCGGTCATCCCCTGCCACTGATCGCCCGCAAGCCGCTGGACGGACGGGTGGCCGTCCTGAGCCTGGGCCTGTGGCGTCCCGCCGGCGCCGGCCTGCGTGGTCTCCGCCTCCAGGAGGGCCAGATTCACCGCAGCCTGGCTGCCCTGCTGGGCCGCCTGCCGGTTGAACCGGCTGAGGCTCTGAGCTGACGGGGTGCCGCTCGCTGCGGCTGTCGCGGTGCCTGTTGTCATCGTGGGCTCACTTCTTCACGTACAGCGTGGTTGTGGGGGCGAGGTGACTTGTCGGGGTGTCGGGCTCAAACACGCCCGGAGCAGGCTGGAAGAAGAGCGCCGCGCCCGACGCCTGGGCCGCTCGGGCCGCTGTCCCTGTGTGAAGCCCGACGTAGCCTGTGGGGAGCGATGTGCCGCCGGTCACGCCCGACCCTGAGTACCCGTAGGGAGGAGCGGCGGCCTTGGTTGCCGTCGAGGTTTGGGTATTCGTCGCTGTGGTCCCGCCACCCCCGCCGGATGATCCACCGCTCGCACCGCCTGTGGTGCCTGACGATTTGCCGTTCGACGATCCGCCGTTGAACAGCGACAGCATCGACCCGACGAAGGATAGATCGCTCGCCTGCTGAGACTGGGTGAGCTGCGAGTAAATCTGGAAGTCCTGAATCTCCTGTGCCTGGGAGAAGGCAGGCGCCGCGGCCGCAGCCTGGGGCTGGCCCGTCTTGTTCTGGTTTCTCTTGATCCACCAGAACCCGGCCCCGAACGCGGCGACTCCGGCGACGATCAAGTACAGGCGATTGCGTGTCATCGGCCCCGCCGCCTCTTGTTGACGGTGGCCCATCCGATGCTCTTGGACCGCTTGAGCGAGAG
>JBKQUU010000309.1:0-4591 GCA_052325485.1 Acidimicrobiales bacterium
GTCCACGTGCCCGGCGACCAGGGGGCCAGAATTGTTGGTAAGGAACACCACGCGCTCTCCGGCCTGGCGCAACGTCTCGACCGCTCCCGCGGCGCCCGGTAGTGCCCGCCCGGCTAACCATACGACGCCGTCCAGGTCGAGGGCCCAGGTCACAGTTCTCGCAGCAATTACAGCACTTTTCGCAATTACGGCGCCTAGAGGCTGCGAGCCACGTACGTCAACTGAGCGCCTACGATAGCCGCCCCCATCAGCAGCACGTAGATCGTGGCCACAGTCCAACGCTGGACGGGCAGCAATGAGTGGTAGGCACGCGAAGAGGGGCTGTTGCGGTTACGCCAGCGGTGCCAGAGCTCAAAGCCCCCTAGCACTAGCACGATCAGGACTACGGGGCTCGGGAAGAGGACCTCGAACCCGACCAGGCACACCAGCCCCACCAACCACAGCACAGGGTGCAAGGCGGCGACGGCCCGGCCACCGTCCAGCGGGAGCACAGGCAGCAGGTTGAAAAGGTTCACAAAGAACCCGAAAAAGGCCAGCGCCATCAAGAACCGGGAGCCTGTGGCGTTGCCCCAGAAAGCCACCACGGCGGAGGCGGCCGTCCCGACCAACGGACCGGCCAGGCCTGAGATGGCTTCCTGGAAGGCACTGCGCGGCGCCGCTTTCATGTTGACGAAGGCGCCCAGGAACGGGATGAAAAGCGGCGCCGAGGCGGGCACGCCCTGGCGGCGGAGCTCGATCACGTGGCCCATTTCGTGCACGAAGATCAAAAGAACGATGCCGACAGCGAAAGACCACCCGAAAAGCAAGGAGTAGGCCACTATCGATACGAACATCGACAGGACCAGGCCGACGTACTTCAGCTTGAGGAGCAGGGCACCGAACTTCGCCAGGAAGGCGGCGACCGCCGCCAACGTCGCCCCGACCCGCTGCCACGCTCGTCGCAACAGCCCCGGCGGCTTTTGGCTGCCTCCCGCACGCCCGGGCCCGGCGGCGACCTTCGGCTGCCCCGGGCCAGCGGGCACGGCCAGACCGCTACCCACCTGCGGGCGGCCATCGTCGTCGGGCCACCAATAAGTAGGCGGTTGCGCCCCGTGCCCGTCCAAGGCCCAGGGCGCACGCTCCCCCGCGCCGTTCGCACCCTGGCCGGGCCCAACTTCGGAGAGGCGGGACGGCACTCCCACTGCCGTCGGCCACTTGGGCGCGTCCGCGCCCTCGCCCGCACCGGCACCGTCGTTGCCCCAACGAGGGCCGCTCAGTTCCACAGCTCAGACCTCCCGAGCCGCACTGCGTCCATGTAGCCACGATACCGGCAACGCCCGGGCGGCCCGGGCGGACAGCTCAGGCAGCTGCGCCGGCCCACCGGGCGATGGCGCGCCGTGCCGCCCTCGGGCACCGGCAAAGGCCCACTCCAGCAGGTCAGACGAGCCCTGAGCGGCGAGTGCTTGGGCAGCCAGCTCTGCGGTAGGGGTGACCCTCGGTGAACACACCAAGTTGAGCCAACCGGAGAGCGAGACGCCATGAGCACCACAACCCTCGTAATAGTCGTGGCCTGCATAGGCGTGGTCCTTATGGTCGTGGCCACAGTCCTGGCGCAGCAGTCCAATCGGCGCCGGCGGTTGCGGGAGCAGTTCGGCACCGAGTACGACCGAACGGTGGAGGCGCCGGGCGGCACCAAGCAGGCAGAAACTGAGCTCCGGGCCCGCGCCCAGGAGCGAGACAAGTTGGACATCCGGCCTCTGAGCGCAGCTCAGCGAGACCGTTACGAGCAGGATTGGCGGCGGGTCCAGGCCGAGTTCGTAGATGTACCGGCCCGGTCCCTGGGCTAAGCCGGGCTAAGCCGACACCCTGGTCAATGAAGTGATGCTGGGCCGGGGCTACCCGGTGCGCGATTTCGAGCGTCAAGCGGACCTCGTCTCGGTTGACCATCCCGAACCCGTGGACCATTATCGCCGGGCCCACGGGACTTACGTCGCCAGCCTGTCGCGGCCCATCTCGATAGAGGACATGCGGCAGGCCTTCGTGTCTTATCGGGCGCTGTTCGAGGAGCTCCTTGACGAGCGGAGCACCGCCAAGCGCTGAACCCCCCAAGTGCCGGCCGCTGCCGGTGCTTTGGCCGTGGGCCCGGCTTTCTGGGACGGGCCCGGTCACAACCATCGAGCCGGCCACGAACACCCAGCAGCGCGGAACTCTAAGAAGAAAAGTGTCGCAACCATGTCTGGAACGGACTTCTCCCGAACGGACCTACCAAGCCAACGCCCATTCCCCCAGCAACCGGCCTTCTCGGACGAACCCAAATTCCCTGACGACGACATCCTTGCCGATGAAGACGACCTGTCTGACGAGGACGACCTGTCGGACGAACCGGTCTTTCCCGAGGAACCAACCTTTTCGCGTCCCGGGAGGCCCGGCCTATCCGGGCCACGCACCTATTTGGGCCCGACGGGGGCGCCCGGCTCCGTGGGTACGTCCACCAACGGTGGGCCCAGTGTCTTGGCTCGCCCTCGCCCAGCATGGGGGGCGAGGCTGGCGCCTGGGCCCTGGTGAGGAACCCCGAGCCTTTGCGCCGGCGCTGGGGATCGGTGCAGGTCGTTTTGGTGGACAACCCTCGCCAAGCCGTGAGCGAAGCCGACCTCCTCGTCAGCTCGGCCATCGATGAGATCATGAGCGGGTTCAGCGACCGCCGCCGGCGCCTGGAAACCGCCTGGCAAAGCGGCAAAGAGGCGTCCACGGACGAGCTACGGGACGCGTTCCGGCTCTACCACTCGTTCTTTGAGCGGCTCCTGGCCCTCTGACTGCCTTTCGCCGCAGGCCCTAGAGTCGGGGCATGCCAGAGCTCCTGCCCTTTGCCGGCCTGCGCCCCGACCCGTCCGTGACCGGAGCCCTGGACGATGTGGTCTGCCCGCCTTACGACGTGGTCACAGAGGAGCAACGCCAGGCCCTTTTGGACCGCAGTTCCTACAACGTCGTGCGGGTGGAGCTGCCCAACGGCGATTACGGCGGTGCGGCGCGGCTGCTCGACCAGTGGCGCGCCACCGGGGCGTTGGTGCGCGAGACCGCTCCCGTCCTGTACGGCTACCGCATGACCTACCCCGCCCCCGATGGCCGGACGCGCCAGACCCTGGGCGTAATGGGAGCGTTGGTCCTCGAACCACCGGGGCGGGGCATCCTCCCCCACGAGCACACCACGCCCAAGGCTAAGACCGACCGGCTCGAGCTCATCCGGGCCACCCGTTGTAACACCTCGCCCATTTGGTGCCTGTGCTCCGAACCTGGCCTGGCCCACGCCCTCGGGCCTGTCCCGGAGGGGCCGGCCGGGCCCGGCACCGGGGTGGCCCGGGCCACTGACGACGACGGCCACGTCCATGAGCTGTGGCCGATCTTCTCGCCTGGCGTCCACCAGGCGGTGGCGGAGGTAATGGCGCCGCGCCCCGTGCTCGTAGCCGATGGCCATCACCGGTACGAGACGGCCCTCAGCTACCAGGCCGAGCAGCGCCGTCAGGCCCCCGGCGACGCCCGGGGGCAAGCGGGCTACGACGCCGTGCTGTGCTATGTGGTCGAGCTGGCCGAAGAGCACCTTCAGGTCCTGGCCATACACCGGGTGGTCTCAGGGCTGCCGGCACGGACGGACGTGCTCGGCGCCCTGGCGGCTGATTTCCGGCTGAGCCCCACGGGGACGTCTGGTGCGGACAGGTCAGGGGCGGCCCTCCTGGCCGAGATGGCCAGCGTCGGGGCCCTGGCGGTCGTCACCCGCCATGGGACCTACCTGGCCTTCCCCCGGGCCGAGAGGCTCGCCGAGGGACAGGATCTCGATTCCCGCCGGGCGGACGCCGCCCTGCAGCACCTGCCCGCCCACCAGCTCACCTACGAGCACGACGTACCGGCGGCATTGGCGGCCGTCAGCTCAGGTGCGGCGGACGCCGCCATCCTGTGCCGGCCGGCGGGCATAGACCAGATCGCCCGCACCGCCCACGGCGGAGCGCGCATGCCGCCCAAAACCACCTTCTTCTGGCCCAAACCTCGCACCGGGATGGTACTGCGAGACTTCGAAGGCTTTGAAATGCCCAGGACTTAGAAGAAACTCATCTTCTCTTCATGTAGCGGACCGATACTCCAGTAGCGCCGCCGAGGCTTGGCCAACGCGGCCCTGAACCGCCCTTTTGGGAGCAAGGAGAACGTCAGGATGAGCGACGACCGAGACGCAGAACTGTACCCCTTCACTCCTCCTCCGCCTGGTCCCGCCTCCCCCAGCAACGCCGCTCGGCCCCGTAGGCCTCGTCGCTCCCGCCTGACCAAGACGGCGGCGGGCCTGGTCGTCATCCTGGGTACCGGCACCGGTGCCGCCGCCGTCGCTCTCGCCACCTCCTCGGGATCCGTCCCCGCCTCGGCTTCGAGCGCTGCCAGTACGGCGAGCACCGTTGCGCCGTCCGACGCCGTTGCGCCGTCCGTCACCACGCCGACGCCCCCCCGAGTGCGGCGGGCCTTTTTCGGCGGCGGCGGCGGAGGCTTAGGCGGCGGCGGCTTTAGCGGGCCCGGTGGGCCCATGAAACTGGCCGAGTTTTGAGACGGCCTGGGCCAAGCGCCAATTCGACAC
>JBKQUU010000310.1:0-5437 GCA_052325485.1 Acidimicrobiales bacterium
GCAGCAGGCCAACGGGAGCACCGAATTGGCTGCAGGTCAAATGGTGGGGTCCCCCGCCGGGCTCCCTCCTGGTAGCGGAACGGCGGCATAGGCCCGCACAGGGAAAGTACCGAAGGCTACGAAACGAGGCGGTGCGGCGGTGAACCGGGCCCCGGTCGGAGGCAACTGCCCGAGCCCCGTCAGGTGCTCGACCACGGGGACCCCCGCCCCGAGCAACAGGCTATGCGCGGGCCTTGCTGGCGTGGTCGTGTCGTCGATGTTCACGGCGTCGATGCCAACCAAACGCGCCCCGTGCTCCACCAGCCAGCGCGCCCCGGCCTCGGTAAGGTACTGGGCGTCTTCTCCATAGCGGGGCGTGCCCCAGTGCTCATCGCCACCGGTGTGCAGAAGTACGGCGCGAGATGCGATCTCCAAGCCCGCCAACGCGCCGGCACCGATTGCCCGACTAGAACTCCCGAGCGTACGCACGACCACGCATGGCAGGTCGGCCAGCGAGCTCAGCGGGAGCCCGGCGAGGTCCGCCCCGTCGGGGTAGCGGTGATAGGGGCTGTCGAGGTAGGTCCCGGTGTTGCCGACCATGCTCACCCGGTCGATGGCGAACTCAGTCCCCGGGGCATAAATGGCCCTGGACGCCTCCCTGGTCAGGTGGGGCGTGACCTCGGGCCCTGGCAAGCCGGGGTAGGTCGTCATGCCCGCCTCGATCACATGGGATAGCTCCACGAGGCGCCACTGCCGCTGCTCTTCCGAAACTGCTGGGCCGGTGGTGCTGCTTGGTCCACCTCGGGTCCCTCTGTGAGGCTCGGGGAACACACGTACACGGGCCAGGTCGACCCTTTCAGTCATGAGCAGGCCCAGGGAGGCCACGAAGAGCTCCCCGATCTCTCGTTCCGTGGTGTCGGCGCCGGGGAGGTCGACTCGGAACCCCTCGGCGGTGAGCCTGCCTCCGTTGGCGAAGGTCACCTCAGCGTCCAGTTCGGCTCGGTACTCGGTCATGGCAACAACTGTCGCCGAGCGCCAAGTGGCGCGGCAACCGGTTTTGAGCTTGAGACCGTGGTCAGTATCCTGCACCTGCGGCGCGATGGCCCTTTGAACCGGGGACGCGACGTGAAAGTGGGCGCCCTAGCCTCTTCCTTTCGACAAGGGTCTCTCGTAGCGGGGCAGGGTTGGGCACCTCGAAGACGTTGCCCTCGGTACCGGCCACCGTGGCCAGGCACCGCAGCCCGAGGTCGACCCCGGCCTGGCGTCCATGTCGGACTTCACCTGGCCCAAGGCCCAGTTGTAGGCAAACCGGCGGGCACCCAGGTGGTAGTTGACTACCCTCTCGAAGCAAGCCGAGTACCGAGATCATGTGCCCAGGACGAGGATCGCTGCATACTATCATATGTGTTACGATAGTATGCATGGCACAAGTTGATCGTCTCTCCGTGACCATGGCTCCCGAGATTGGGGCCGCCGTTCGGGACTCAGCAGCCCGGCAGGGGACAAGCGTCTCCAATTGGCTCGCCGATGCTGCCGCGCAGCGCCTACGCAACGAGCTGCTCGGGGCAGCCTTGGACACTTGGGAAGCCGAGGACGGCCCCTTTAGCGACTCGGAACTGAACGCGGCGGCGGCTTTGCTAAGCAGGACGCGACGGGGGGCGGCATGACGGCCGTGCTCGACTCCGGCGCCTTGGTCGCCATCGACCGGCGCGACCGCAAGATCGGGGCGATGTTGCGCGTCCTCCAGCGAGAAGCGGAGCCGGTGCGAACGAGCGCTAGTGCCGTCGCCCAGGTCTGGCGTGCCGGGCGGCGGCAGGTCAACCTGGCCCGCACCCTGCCCGGCCTGGACGTCGCTGTGCTCGACGAGCTGGCGGCTAAGAAAGTGGGTGAGCTGCTCGGGGCGAGTCGCACCGCCGACCCGGTGGACGCTCATGTGGCGATCTTGGTCCACCCCGGGGGGCAGATCCTCACTAGCGACGACCAGGACATCAAGGCGCTTCTCAGAACTCGTCGCGTGAAGGCGACCGTCGTACAAGTTTAACTGTCCCGCACACCCACCCAACAGACAGCCCGAGCTCCCTGTCATGAGGTGACGTACGAGCCATGCGCACCGCTTTACTACGTACTAGGTCCTTGCCGTTGTCGAACGTCTGAACCCTCAGAGCCCTGGCCCGAGGAGGCGTCCCACGCCGTAGGTGACCGAAGCGGCAACAGTGGCGGCCAGTAGCTGCCGGCCGGCGGTCCGCCAGATGCCTTGGCCCGAGAACCAACCGATGGCCGCTCCGAGCGCCAGCGCGGCGGAGGCCCCGATCACGACCGAGGCAATGACCGCGGCCAGACCCGAGCTGAAGAACCAGGGCAACAACGGCAGCACGGCCCCGAGCGAGAACGAGAGGAACGACACGGCCGCAGCCTCCCGGGAAGAACCCGGGTCGTCAGGGTCGACGCCCAGCTCGAGGCGGACATGGGTGTCCAGCGCAACGTCGGGGACAGCCATCAAGATCCGTGCCACGGTGTCGGCGTCAGCCGGCGTTACGCCGCGGGCCCGGTACATAGCGGCCAGCTCACGTTGCTCGCCCACCGGGTCGTCGGCCAGCTCGGCTCGTTCGACATCGATCTCGTGCTGCACGAGCTCGTCGTGGGCCCTTACCGAGACCAGCTCTCCCGCGGCCATCGAGAAGGCACCGGCCAACAGCCCCGCCACCCCGGCGACCCGAACGGCGCTGCCGTGCGTGCTGGCACCAGCCACACCGAGGACGAGCGAGATGTTGGTGAGGAGCCCGTCCCCCGAGCCGAGGACCGCGGCGCGAGCGGCGCTGCCCTGAACGTCGCGGTGGCGGCCCCCACGGACTACGCCCGGCCGCAGAAGGGACCTGAGCCTCGACCGCCACCCGCTGGCGGCCCCTGAGCGGCCCGACGAATGCCCTGTTGCCATGGCGCCTCCCGCTCCAGGTCATCCCCGTTGGGGCACCGGCCCCTGAGCCGGCAACGCAATTATCGTCCAGGGCGCGAGAGCTTGAGGAAAGCGTGGGCAGATCCGGCTCGGCGATCGACCTCGGGACCGGCCCGGCCCACGAGGCACCGGCCGTCGGCTTGAACTGATCGACTCCGTCGTTGCCGAGGGCAAGGAGGAGTTCACCTTCGATAACGATGCCGATTCCGCACCCGCTGCATTGAGTCGGGTCGACCCCGCTTGAGCCCGGCAGTTGAGTGTTATGCGCTCACGTCGGATCAGGTAAGGATGGTGCCATAGAGGCTGACGATCGAGTTGAGTTCCATGACGAAGAGACATCCTCAGCAGCGTTCATGGTCCTACGGCGCTCCGCTGGGCACGTCTCGACCAGCTTCGGAGTCGAGCGGAACGGCGACCTGGACATCACGGTGAGCATCTCTGACGCTCAGCGGCTCCGCGACGCACTCGGGGGGGCAGCAGGCTTGCCCCACTAAACACCTTGGCACGCCCGCCAGATCGGTGCCGACTAGGGGTGACCCGGGTGCTTAGAGGCGAAGGTGCCGGCGCACCCGGTGATGAGGATGGCCATAATTCCCATCGGGAACACGGGTGTCGCCCACCAGCGATATGGGGCCCCTGTGACGTAGTTCCGCCAGCGACATAGGACCACCCCTCCGCCAGTTATGGGGCCCCCGCCCCGCCAGTTATGGGACCACCACCCCTGGGCCCACCAGTGACGGCGCTGCTGCCGGTGAAGTTACATCGCCGCCGGCACCGCAGCGGGCTCGGGCTTTGGTCAGTTCGCTGGGAGAAAGCCCCTGAGCGCCCAGCCAGCCACTGAGCTGGCCCATCAAGGTTGTGTAGTGCTTCACGGTCGAGGGCGGGTGGCCCCGGCGTGATGGAACACGCCAACGCTGATCCGCAGCCTTCACAGAACCATCACAAGTACGGCGACAGCCGCTCACAAAGACGAGGCAAAGATCACGAGTAGGGACACCGAGGGACCGATTGAGGAGGACCGATGACCCACGAAACGCAACGACGGAAGCACTGGCACCTGGGGAGCATCACCGCGTTGGTGGCGACGCTGGCGGTGGTAGCAGGTTCATTGGCTGCCACCGTCGCACCCGCATCGGCCGCCGGGTGGTACCGCCACCACGGCACTACGACCACGACCTCGTCAACTACCACGTCAACCTCACCGACGACTACGACATGGACGACCGCTGCGCCGTCAGGAAAGCCGGGTGTGCGCGGCTTGGCCGGCCCTCCCGGGGTGCGTTTCTGCCTTGTGCGCCAACACCGTAGGCGTGGTCATGGCTGGGTATGGGTAACGACCCGTGCCCGCTGTGTCGCCAAGGCCCACGGCCAGGGTGCAGGCAACGGTAGGGGTGGCCACAATTACTCGACCACCACCACTTCGTCGACGACAACCTCGTCGACCACAACCTCGTCGACGACCAGCACGACGTTGGCCGCCGCTAACTGCACCGCCGCCGAGAGCGGGACGCCCCTGAGCCGCGCCGGATGGGTGGCGAGCACCAACTCTCTCTCTTCGGGCGCAGACCTGCCCGCCAACGCTCTCGACAGCAACCTGGCCACACGGTTCAGCACCGACGAGCCCGAGGCCTCAGGCCTGTACTTCGCGGTGAACCTGGGCTCGGCCCAGACCTTCGACGAGCTGGAAATGGACGTGCCCAACTCGACGACCGACTACGCCCGGGGTTATGACGTGTGGGTCTCCAGCAACGGCACGACTTGGACCGTCGTGGCCACGTGCACGGGTACCGGCTCGCCCGAGATCGTGAGCTTCCCGGCCCAAACTTCGCAGTACGTCGAGGTCGTCCTGACCTCGGGCAACCCTTCTAACTACTGGTGGTCCATCGACGAGTTCAACCTCTTCAATGGCTAACTGAGTTCATAGACCCATCCCCCGGCCCCCCGGCCTCGGCACTCAGCGGTGCCCGGGGCCCGGGGGCTTGTCCGCCAGATCGGGGGGCACGTCGGTCTTGGGACCCTGGCCTGGTCCCGCGTTACATGGCCGACCCGGTTGGCCGCGTTAACCCGACGCTGGTCCCAGACCGGGTAAACAGTCCCGAGGGCGTTGGCCACGCCCCTACCCAACTTGGGCCGGTTTCCCTTGCCGGCGGCCGGACAGTCGGCACCCCCGACGGGGGCCGGTCCCACTACGATGCAAGAGCGGATTTATGGACAAGGACCTAACCAGGCAGAGCGCGACAGTGGCCAGTTCAGGGGCCTCCTGGATGGAGATGGCGCGCTGCCGCGAGTTGCCCGCAGAGCTGTTCTTCCCGAGCGACGGGTCCGGGGTCGAGGTCGCCCGCCGCTACTGTGCCGAGTGCGTTGTGAGTGGCCCGTGCCTGGAGTACGCCCTGGCAAACCGCATCGAGCACGGAGTCTGGGGAGGCGCCTCCGAGCGCGAGCGCCGCCGCATCGCCCGTAGCCGACGTTCCTTGGCTTATACCGGCCGCGCCATGGCGCAACCGC
>JBKQUU010000311.1:0-2659 GCA_052325485.1 Acidimicrobiales bacterium
CCTCGAGGAGGTCGCGTACCGCCCCGGTTCGTCCTTTGTGGAGATCACGCGCGCCCTCGGCGCCCCCAAGAGTTCGGTCTACGGCTTCATCCGCGGGCTCCTCGCTGTCGACTGGCTCATCGAGCAGAACCACCGGCTGTACCTGGGGCCCGCGTTTTACAGCCTGGCCATCGCCAGCGGTCACATCCGCGCCGGGCTGGTGAGTACCGCCGACCTCGATGGTCTCTATCGCGAGACCGGCCTTACCGCCTCCGTCGGCGTGCGTGCCGGTGACCATCTCATCTACGTCGCCGAGGCAAGCAGTGATCTGATCGCCTCCTTCGAGGCGCGGTCGAACATTCGCCGGAGCCTCCTGGCGACGGCGGGTGGTAAGGCTCTGCTGGCGTTCATGCCGGAGGGCGAGGTCGAGGCCTATCTGCGCCGGCGGGGCCCGGAAGACAGAGAGGACGTCGACGCGTTCCTGGAGGCGTGTCCCGCCATCCGCGAGACCGGGGTCGCGGTGAACGTCATCGACCGGCGGGCTCGTACCGGCATCGGCATGGTGATCCGGGATTCCACCGGACGCCCGGTCGCCTCGGTGACGCTCTCCGGCCCGACATCACAGGTCCTGCCCCGCCTCGGCACCCTGAGCGAGCTGTTGCGACAGCGAGTCGAAGCGTGGCGTGATCGGTCCACGGCCGCATAGCGAGCTCATCTGAGCGCCTGCCCCCGCACAGGTCGCCGGAGCCCGGTCTACCGGTACGCAAATGCGGCCGAAGCTACGGCCACCCTTAACCCTCATGGACTGACGTAACGGAGTTTTTCGGTTGCCCTGGCCGGAGGCTCTCTGCTGTCCGGGCCCCCCGGCCTGCTGGGCTGCTTGCGGTTGTTTTCCGGGTGCTGGCACCGGCCCGCGCGTACGTCGTGCGGGCCCGCCGTTACTCGTCGGGGGCGGCACGGAAACAAACCGTTGACACTGCCAAAACCCAAGCGTAAGCTGCTGGAAATCGTCAATACAATCTATTATTCGTATATACGATCATCCTTCGAGCAACTCATCGCCCCGACAGAGGAAGAGGGCAAGCCCATGTTCAAGAGACCCGCCGCGTTCGCGGTCGGTATCGCTGTCGCCGCGCTCGTCGCCGCGTGTAGCAGCGGCAGTAACTCGACCACCGCGAATAGCGCAGCCCAAGCGGGCGGCTCAAGCGCATCAAGCCACGGCCCGATCAACGTTCTGACGATCCTCGACACCAGCGGACCGGACAAGGCCGTCGGGAGCCAGGAGCTCCTCGGCGTCCGGGCGGCCGCCGCTTACTACAACGCCAACGGCGGGATCCTCGGCCGCAAGATCGTCGTGACGGAAGAGGACGACAACAACGACGCGACCACAGCCGTCGACCTCGCCGTTCAGGCTTTGAGCGGCAGCCCCGGAAAGTATTCGCTGGTCGTTCCGGGCGAGGAGGGGACCATCACCGCGGCCCTGATCCCGATCATGGCGCGCTACAACGTTTATGCTGTCGATCCGACCGACGGTAAGGCGCTGTGCGTAAACGTCTCTACCTGCCCGACTGAGTTCTCTACGACTCCCAACGATTCAGTCGCCACGCTCCCGCTGGCGAAATTCTTCAAGAATAAGGGCATCACCAACGTCGGAATCATCGGTGAGCAGATTGACTTCACTCAAACCGAGGTTCCTTATCTGCAAGCAGACCTCAAGAATCTCGGCATCAAGAGCGAGGCGGTGAGCTTCCCGTCGGGCGCTGTCAATGTCACCCCCGAGATGTCGCAGCTCAAGAGCGAAGGTGCCCAGGCCGTGTATGCCGCCGCCCTGGGGCCGGCTGTCGGCTATGTCCTCAGTGGCCGTGCTGGCTTGGGGTGGAGCGCTCCGGTCGCGTTCGACCTAGCCGGGTCAGCAAGCAACATTCCGACGCTCGCGTCGGCCTCCGAGCTCTCGAACGTTTACCTGAGCGCGTCCTACTGCATGAACAGCGCGAATAGCATTCCCGGGTTTAACAACCTCTTCAAGTACGCATCGGCACCGGTGAATGGCACGCTGCCCTGCCAGCTTGTCGGCGCGGGCTGGAGTGCCGTGGTGATGCTCCACGACGCGGCGGTAAAGGCTAACTCACTGGCCACAAGCGCACTGGTTAAGGCGACCGAGTCCATGAATCAATCGGCAGGCTCCTCGCAATTCATCCCGTACGCTCAGCTATGCTTCACGGCCACCGATCACGAGCTGTGCCCGCAGAGCGACGACATCCAGATCGTTCCGGTCGGGTCAATCGTGAAGACCCGCCTCGTTCCCGTCGGCTCCTCCTCTTAGGGCCGGAGAATGCGCATGTGGTTTATGGGCCAAGTCTGGACTGGTCCTTCGGCATGGAAGCAGGGAAGTAGAAAGTGGCAGTAACACTCTGGGCTGGGCTGGTGCTGGGGTCCGTATACGCTCTCGTGGCCACCGGCTTCACCGTGGCCATGCTCCCCACCGGCGTGTTCAACTTCGCACAGGGCGCCATTGTGGTGGGGGGGAGCTTTCTTGCCTACCAGTTCCTCACGCTATCGAAGCTGCCGGCCTTGCTGGCCGCACTGCTCACGGTGGTGGGTGGCATGGTGGCGGGCGTCCTGTGCGAGCTGCTCGCGGTGAGACCCCTGACGTGGGCTCGCGGTGTCGCGAGTGAAGGCG
>JBKQUU010000312.1:0-58878 GCA_052325485.1 Acidimicrobiales bacterium
GGAAAATGGCTCAAATCGCGCGCTCCCTGGTGCGTCTCGTGTTCGTCTTGGTTAGCGCGGGGGCCCTGGTGGCGGCGGCTTTGGTCGCCGTGGGCTACTCGACCGGCCGCCTTATTCACACCTCGGCCACGGCCACGGAGATCCGCCTGCCGGACCTCGGGACGGCCGCCCAGGTGCCTTCGGTGATCTACGCCGCCAACGGTTCGGTGATGGCGACGTTGCGCTCGGCCCTCAACCGTCAACCCGTCGCCCTCGACCAGATCTCCTCACCGCTCATCGAGGCCGTCCTGGACACCGAAGACCACAGTTTCTGGCTCCACGGCGGCATGGACGTGGAATCGGTCGTCCGGGCCATGCTGGCCGACGTCAATGCCGGCTCGGTGGTCCAGGGCGGCTCGACCATTGCCGAGCAACTGGTGAAGGGCGTTTACCTGACCGACCAGAAGACCATCAGCCGGAAGATAAGAGAAGCGGTCCTGGCCGAGCGGCTGGAGGACAAGTACACCAAAGCGCAGATCCTGGACGCCTATTTGAACTTCGTCTACCTCGGCAACGGGGCCTATGGCGTGGAGGCGGCGGCCAAGGAGTACTTCAATGAGGACGCCGACCGTCTCAACGTGGCCCAAGCGGCTCTGCTGGCGGGGTTGATCCAAGCGCCCAGCGGCTACGACCCCATCACCAACCCGTTGGGGGCGCGCGAGAGGCGCAGCCAGGTCCTCTCCCGCATGCTCTTCTATAAGTCGATCACGTCCGCCCAGGCCGTGGCCGCCAACGAAATACCCCTGCCCACCGTGGTCCACGACGCCCCGGGGGTGTCGTACACCACGTACGGCTATTACGTCGACCAGGTGGTGGACGAGCTGCTCGCCAACCCGGACCTCGGCGCCACCAGGGACGAGCGGGTGAGCGCACTGTTCAGCGGCGGCCTCAAGATCTACACCAACGAAGTGCCGTCTTTGCAGTCCTATGCCCAAAAGGTGGCGGTAGCGGACATCCCCCCCAGCCTCCGCGACGTGGCGGCCGCTTTCGTCGTCATGGATCCCCGGACAGGCGACGTGGAGGCGCTGGTCGGCGGGCCCCGTCCCGGCACCGACCAGTTCGACGATGCCACCCAGGGGCTACGCCAGCCGGGTTCGGGTTTCAAGCTCTTCACGCTCATTGCTGCCCTCGAGAGCGGCTACAACGTCTATGACTCGGTCCTGGGTACTTCTCCCTGCGCCGTCGTGTTCCCCGGGGTGCCGCTGGCTAACGGCTACAACCTGAACAATTTGATGCACAACGATGCGGGCGACCCCAATGGCGTGGTGAGCCTGGTCGAAGCCACGGCCCTGTCCATCAACTGTGCGTTCTTGCGGCTGGCCCACGAAGTGACCCTGCAGAAAGTCATCAATGTGGCCAAGAGCATGGGCCTGACGGACTCGACGCTCAACCCCATGAACCCCTCTCTTGTGCTCGGCAGCGAGGCCGTGAAACCGGTCGAGATGGCGGCCGCCTATGCGACGGTGGCCGACGGAGGCATCTACCACTCGCCGAGGTTCGTCAACCGGGTGGTGGACCGCACCGGGACGGTGCTCTACAACGGGGAGGGGCCAGGCCGAAGGGTGTTCTCGGCTCAGGTGGCCGATGAGGCCCTGGTGGCCCTGAGAGCTGTCGTCCAGTACGGCACCGGAACGTCAGCCTCCCTGAGCAACGCTGACGTGGCCGGCAAGACCGGCACGACCGAGAACAGTGTCGACGCCTGGTTCAACGGGATAACCCCCACCCTGGTCTCATCGGTCTGGCTGGGCGACCCCCGGGGCGAGGTGCCCATGTACGTAGACGGTGTAGAAGTCTTCGGTGCGGATTACCCCACGCAAATCTGGCACGACGTGATGCAGTACGCCCTGAGCCACGTCCCCTACAGTGCCTGGCCCACCCCCGACGTCTACGACCTGCCGCCGGTCAAGTACATCTTCTCGTACAGCCTCGAAGAAGACGACCTGCTCTCCCATGGGGGCGTCGGGCCCAGTTCATGTGTATGGGACGGCGAGCTGGTCCCGTGCGCCACTACCACCACGACGACAACGGCGCCCCCCGGTCCCCGGCGGGTACCGATGCGGTTGGGGGACCTGTCCCCGCCGCCTGGGCGCCCGCCCGCAACTTCTGCCACCAGAACGCCGACGGCTTCCCCGGGGGTGACCAGGCCATGACCATTGCTGCTGCCGACCTCGAGGCCCTTTTGCACTTGCAGGACCATGACACGCGCATCGACCAGGAACTGCATAGAAGGGCCCATTTGCCGGAAAGGGCGCAACTGGCCGAACTGGGCCTGGCCATCGCCCAGGAGGAGTCGGCCCGGTCCTCGGTCGCCGCACTTCTCGACGTGGTGGCGGCCCGCCAGGCCGAGGCGGAGCGGGAGCTGAAAGCCACCGAAGACAGGGTCGTGCAAGTGAACAAAAGGCTTTATGGCGGGACCGTGTCGGCGTCGCGCGAGCTGCAGGCCATGGCCAACGATGTTGAAGGCCTGCGCCGGCGGGCCTCGGAGCTGGAGGACCGCGTCCTTGGCCTAATGGAAGAGCGGGAGCCGCTCGACAAACAGTTGGGCGAGCACGACGCCCGCCTAGCAGAGTTTTCCCAACGCCACGGCGAGCTTTCGCGCCAGCTGGGCGCGGCCGAGACGGAGGTCGATGCCAGCCTCTCCCTCCTGCAGGCCCAGCGCCAGGAGGCCGCCGCGGGGACAAGCGCTCAGCTGCTGGTCACTTACGAGCGGCTCCGGGAGCGCCTCGGAGGCGTCGCCGTGGCCCGGTTGACGGGCGGCCGCTGCGACGGTTGTCACCTGACCCTGTCCGCCATGGAGCTCGACCGTATACGCCACGAGGCGGCCGGTTCGCTCGAGCACTGTGAGCAGTGCGGGCGGATCCTGGTGATCAGCGGCACTTGAAGCCAGCGCGGGAGCCACTTTCAGTGCCGTCCGAACTCGAACTGTGGCCTCACGAGCCTCCAGGCGACGCCCCCAGGGCCCAGGGGTTGGCACTGGACGGCGCTACGGTGCTGGTGGGGACGTGCTCGTGGACGGACCCGACCCTGACGAAACAGACCTCCTGGTACCCCAAACGCTCCATGAGCGCGGCGGACAGGCTGCGCTACTACGCCGGCCGGTTCCCTTTGGTCGAAGCGGACGCCACTTATTACCGGCCCCCGACCCGGGAACTGGCCCGCTCATGGGCCGAGCGCGTGCCGGACGGTTTCTGTTTCGATATAAAGGCTTATGGGCTGCTAACCGGGCACCCTGTGGACCCTGCCGGGCTATGGGCGGACATCCGCGACCAGCTCGCCGTTGACGCCGCCGGCCAACGGCGCGTTTACCCGCACCATTTGCCGCCCGACGCGCTGGAAGAAGTGTGGTCGCGCTTTTTGGACGCACTGAGCCCACTGCGCGACGGCGGCCACCTGGGGACGGTGCTGTTCCAGTACCCGCCCTGGTTCGTACCCCGGCGTTCCAACCGCGACGAGCTCGCCCGCTTGCCCGAGCGCCTCGGAGGCACCCGGGCCTGCGTCGAGCTGCGCTCGCCGAAGTGGTGGGAAGAAGACGAACGCCGGCGCACGCTCGGCCTGCTGGCCGAGCTCGGCCTGGCCGTCGTGGTCGTCGATGCCCCGGCTGTTTCGGGGCTACCGACGGTGCTGGCTGTCACGGCTGACGACCTGGCCGTTGTCCGCTTCCACGGTCGCGCCGACACCACGTGGAACGCCCGCAACGTAACGGCCGCGGAACGGTTCCGCTATTTGTACAGCGAGACCGAACTGGCGGAGTGGGCGGGCCGGGCGCGCCGCTTGGCGCAGATGGCGTCCCGCGTGCACTTGCTCATGAACAACTGCTACCAGGACTACGGGGTGCGCAACGCGGCGCAATTGGCGGCCCTGCTGGCCGATGAAGCCAGTGGCGACTGAGCCGGCGAGCCGCCGGCTGCGGGCGCGTCCCGACGGCGGGGCGGTCCCGGGCGTCGGGCCGGGAGCGGTCCTCAAAGCGACGAACATCTGTCGGCAACGTTCCGGTCAGCTCGTGCTGGGGGGTGTTTCGCTGACCCTTGGCCCCGGCGAGCGCATGGGCGTGGTGGGGCCGAACGGCACCGGGAAGACGACCTTGCTGCGCACGCTGGCCGGCCTGGAGCGGCCCGACGCCGGCACGGTGGAGGTTTCGCCGCCCTCGGCCGCCGTCGGCTACCTGGCGCAAAGCCGTCAAAGCCCGGCCGACCAGACGGTCGAGCAGTACCTGCGGCGCAGTTGTGGGGTGGTCGAGGCCGAGCAAGCCATGGGCTCGGCCCTCGCCGCCGTCACCGGGGGAGACCTGAGCCCAGCCGCGCAGGAGCTTTACGACCGCGCCCTGGCCCGGTTCAACCAGGTCGACCCGGGGGGTTTCCAGGAGCGGGCGGCGGCCCGCCTGGCCGCCCTGGGGGCCGCCCCCGACCTGCTCGGGTCGTTTATGGCGACGCTCTCCGGCGGGGAGCTGGCGCGAGCCGGGCTGGCTGCGCTCAGTTTGTCGTGCTTTGACATCTCGCTCCTGGACGAGCCCACCAACGACCTCGACTTCGAAGGGCTCGAGTCCATCGAGCAGTTTGTCCTCGGTTTGGGCGGGGGAGCTCTGATCGTCTCGCATGACCGCGCCTTCCTGGCCCGGACGGTCACTTCGGTGCTCGAGATCGACCCCCGTACCCGCCAGTCGAGCCTTTACGGAGGCGGGTGGGCCGCTTACCTCGAGGAGAAGGCGCTCGCCGCCGGGCACCGGGAGGAGGCGTACAACAAGTACCGCCGCCACCGGGAGGAGCTCACCCGGCGGTCCCAGCGCGAGCGGCAGTGGGCTACCAGCGGCACGTCACGGGAGCGAAGTGCGCCCAGGGACAAAGACAAAATGCAACGGGACTTCCGGGTCAACCGTACCGAACAGCTCGCCGCTCGGGCCCGGCGCACAGAGCGCGCCCTGGAACGTCTGGAGGAAGTCGACAAGCCCTGGGAGCCCTGGCAGCTCCGCTACGCGTTGGCCACGGCCCCCCGGGCCGGCGCCGTCGTGGTGTCGCTCTCCCGGGCGGTGGTGCAAAAGGGCGCCTTTCGTCTGGGGCCGGTGGACCTACTGGTGGAGTGGGGGGCCCGTGTCGCTGTCACCGGGCGCAACGGCGCCGGCAAGACGACCCTGGTGGAGGCGGTCCTGGGCCATGTCCCGCTCGTCTCCGGCACGCGGGCCATGGGCCCGAGCGTGGTGGCCGGCGAGCTCGCACAGCACCGCGCTGGCCTGGTGTCCCCGGCGGGGGCCGCCGCCCCGGCCGAGCGGCTCTTGCCGGCGTTCTTGGGCCTGTCGGGGCTAGAGGTGCCCGAGGCGCGTTCGCTCCTGGCGAAGTTCGCCCTGGGTGCCGAGCACGTCGACCGGCCGCTGGCCACGCTGTCGCCGGGGGAGCGCACGCGCGCCCAGTTGGCGTGCTTCCAGGCGGTCGGCGTCAACTTCCTCGTTCTGGACGAGCCCACCAACCACCTCGACCTGCCGGCCATCGAACAACTCGAAATGGCGCTGAGCTCCTACGATGGGACGCTGCTCATCGTCTCCCATGACCGGCGCCTGCTAGAGGGCCTCCGGGTGACCCACCGGGCCGAGGTCGGAGGTGGCCGGGTGGAGCTAGCGGCCTGCTAGCGCCGTGCCGTTCACTGGCCCAGGACCCGTGCCGTGGCCCGCCGGCCGCGTTTTTTGACCACCTCGATGGCATTGGGCAATTGCTCCTTTATCTCCATCGAGTGGGTGACCACGAGGATCTGGCGGAACCGCCCCCGCAGGCGCTCCAAAGCCAGCAGCATGCGTGCCCTGCGTTCTTCGTCGAGGGGCCCGAAAACCTCATCGAGCACGAGCAGGCCGACGGTGCCTCCGGCTTGGAACCTCACGTGCTCGCTTATGGCCACGCGCAGGGCCAAATTGGCGAGGTCCACCTCGGATCCGGAAAACCGGCCCAGGTCATAGGAGATCCCGCCGTCGCAAATGCGTAGCCCATAGGTTTCGGGGTCGACTTCGAGCCGGTCGTACTCATTGTCGGTCAACTCGGCGAAAAGCTCGGCCGCCTGCACGGCCAGGCGCGGCCCTACCGAGGCCACCACGCTGTTGCGGAAGGCGTTTAGCAGTTCGGCCGTGCGGCCCAGGTGCACCGCCGACGACTCCAGCTCAGCCAGACGGGCGTGCTGGGCCTGGGCCTCGGCCCAGCGCTTGGCTTCGGCCTGAGCTTCAGCGGAGGCCGTGGCCGCGCTCAAACGCGCCGCCCGGGCGGCCAGGTCGGCTTGTTGGGCCACCGTTCCCGCCTCCTGCAAGGTTTTTTGGGCGCCGGCCAGGGTCGCCGGGTCGAAGGCGAGCGACCTGACCTTGGCCCGTAGGACTTCTAGCAAAGACGCGGCGGCGTCGGCTCGTTCTCTGGCCTGGCCCAACGAAAGCTCGGCCTGTGGCCGCCTTTCCAGGCGGCCCCGCAGCCGGCTGGCCTCGTCGGCCGCTTGCCGGCAGCCTTGCAGCGCCACCTGTGCCGGTCCCAGCACCGCCATTACCTCCTCGGGCGCCGGCACGGCTCCGCCGGCCATGCTCAGGGAGCCCCCGGTCTCACCGAGGGCGTCGATGGCTACCGCCAGCCGGTCGGCGGCCACCGCCCGGCGCTGGCTGACCTGCTGCCATTCAGCTCGCGCCTCCCGGGCGCGGGCCACCTCCTGCGCCCGGCGCTGCAGGCTGGCCAGTGCCGCCTCGGCCGCCGCGGTCGCCTGTGCCAGGGCCTTGTCGGCCTCGGTCAAGCGCTCCCGGGCTGATCCGACCTCGGTGGCGCGATGGGCCTGGACCTGGGCGAAGGCCCCGCCCAGGGCTTGGCCGCACAGGGGGCAGTCCTCGTCCTGGGACAGCGACGACGATTTGGCCAAAGCCTCCTGGGCGCGTCCCAGTTCGGCCGCCGCCGACCCTTGCCAGGCCTGTGCCGCCCCGAGCTCGGAACGGGCGGCCAGGGCCGCCCTTTCGGCGCTGGCCAGGGCGTCCTCGTCCGGTGGCGGAGGGGCGGGCGCCAACGGGACACCGGCCAAGGCGTCGACCGCCTCGGCGACGGCCTGGACCAGCGCCACCCGTCGTTCCAGTGCCGGAAGCCGGGCCGTCTCGGCCTCCAAAGGACTGAGCCTTTCTTCCATGCCGGCCAGCTGAGCCAGTTCGGCCGACAGCTCTGCGACCTGGCGGTTGGAGGCGTCCATTTCCGAGCGAGCGGACTTTCCCTCGACGACGAGAACATCGTGCTCCTGGCGGTCCCGGTCTAGCCGGTCGAAGCTCGCTTTGGCGGCCCGGGCGGCGTCCTGCGCCACCGCCGCGGCCCCTTCTTCCTCGACGGCGGCGACCTCCAGGGCGCCGGCGCGAGCCTCGGCGTCCGCCGCCGCCACCCTGGCCTCTTCGACGTCAGGGAGCATGCCGCGGAGGCGACCGTGCTGGACGTTGACTTCTCGGGCGTCGGAGCGCGCCTTGTCCCGGGCCACGTCGAGAGGGGTGACGCCCAGCAGGGCCAGGACCAGCTTGCGACGATCAGCCGGGCTCTGGCTGGAAAAAGCGTCCAGCTGTTTTTGCTCGGCGAAGACTGAGGCCCGGAAGGCACCGTCGTCCATGCCCAGCACTGAATGCACGTAACGGCCGGTGTCCCGTACCCCTTCGGCCATGGCCAGCCCGTCGCAATGAGCCTCGGCCCGCACGGTGGCATTGACGCCGGCGATCGTCCGGCGGACGAGGTACACATGGCCCTCGTGCTCGAAGGTCATCTCGGCCACACATTCGCCGTGGGTGCCCGAGGAGGTGACCTCCTCTTTGCCCGTACGCGCTTTGCCCCACAACGTCCAGAGGATGGACTCCAAAAGCGTTGACTTGCCGGCGCCGTTGGGGCCGTACACGCCCACCAGGCCCGGGGGCAGGAGGAGCTCGAGCTCGTCCTCGAAGACCCGGTAGTTGCGAAGGTAAATCCGGTCGATCAGCAAGTGCCCGGTGAGCTCCTTGTACTAGCCCGCCGACTCGACGGCTTCTTGGAGGTAGCGGTGGCCCAGGTCCCGCACGCGGCCTCGGTCCAGACCGGTGAGGTCCTGGTGCGTCAAGAAGGAGTCCCACTGACCCCCCAAGGTCTCCACTCGGGGTAGCTCGGCCGGGACCGAGACATCCTGGAACTGCGGTTCCAGGCGCAGGTCCAGCGCGGCCCCGGCGACCTCGCGGAGCAGCTGGCGGTCCAGCAGCCGGTAAGCCTCGGGGTCGACGCCCTCCAGGTAGAGGCGGGCGACCGCCCCTTCGGGCACGGTGGCGGCTCGGCGCAGCACCTGGTCGGAAAGCTCGGAGGGAGACAGGCCGAAGGCGTACACGCTCTCCAGGGTGACCAGGGGCCTCTGGCCGGTGAGGGCGATGTGCTGGCATTCGCCACTGTCAGTGTCGAGCACGACTATGCCCTTGGGCCGGTCGGGGTCATCGGCGAAGCTGAAGGTGTCTGTCGAGCCTGCGTACCAGATTCCCTCCGTCACCCGGGCATGAAAGTGGTAGTGGCCCAGCAGGACCAGGTCCGACTGGAGCGTCCCGACGTCGATCTCGATCTCGTTGATGTCGGAGTGCTTCGGTTCGAGCTGCTTGATCCGGGGGTGAGTGATGAGCAGGTTGGTCCGCTCGGCGCTGCGGGACGCACTTGCCTGCCCGAGGGCCTCGAGCGTGGCCTCGACGCTCAGCATCTGGGGTACGGCGTGGACGACGAGACCGCTGCCCCGGGCGGCGACCTCGAAGCGCTCGTAGGCCAGGCGGCAGGCGAAGTGGACCTCGGGGAAGGTGTCGGCGAGGGCGGAGTAAGGGCTGCCCCGACCAGGGAGGCGGGGCGTGTCGTGGTTGCCGCTGATCACGACGGCCTGTACGCCATGGTCCCGGATGCTGGCCAGGGCGCGCTGAGCCACCCTGAAGGAGCGGTAGTGGGGGGCGGGATGGTCGAAGATATCGCCGAGCCAGATCACCAGGTCGGGCTCCTGGGCGAGGGCCAGGGCGACCGCCGCCTCGAACGACCGCTCGAAGTCCCATTCGCGTTGGTTGACCCCGCCCTCCACCGTGTAGGGCAGGTACGAGCGGCCCAGGTGGGCGTCGCCGATGGCGGCGACCTTCATGCTGACCGGCCCGATGTCATGCTGACCAGTCCGGCTTCATGCTGACCAGTACAGCACGGCGGGGCGACCAGAAGGGGGAGCCGGCCAGGACCAGGCCGGCGGGGCCGTGGCCGGCCGGGGCACAGGCATGACGGTCACCGCGGCATGGGAACATGGCGGCGTGGCCCCTCGCCCTGCTGCCCCATCGCCTGCTGCCCCATCGCCTGCCGGCTCGTGGCCGGCCGGGCAGTCGGCCCTGCTTGTCTGGCGCCGCCAGCAGCGGGCGCACTTGCGCCGGCTGGTCTTGAGCGTCCTGGCCGCCGGCGTCTGCCTGGGGGTGGCCACGATCTGGGCCGGCGCCCACTTCGGGGCTTGGTCGGCGCGGCCGGGAGGATGGGTGTGGCTGGGGGCGGCCGCCGGGTCGGCCGCCTTCGCCTGGGCGAGCTGGCCACGCCGTGACCCCGACCGCTGGGCCCGGGGCGCGGCAGGCGAGCAGGCCACGGCCGCTCTCCTGGCCCATCTGGCGCCGTCGCGCTGGACGGTCCTGCACGACCTCGCCGTCCCCGGCAGCCGCGCCAACATAGATCATCTCGTCATCGGCCCCACCGGCTTGTGGGTGGTGGACACCAAGGCCTTTCGCGGGCGCGTAGAAGCCCGCTGGGGCCGGCTCCGGGTGGGCGGCGTGCCGTTGTCCACGGCGGCCGTGCGCTGGGAGGCAGAGGTGGTCTCTGACCGCCTGGCGGTGCCGGCCAGGCCCATCGTCGCCCTCCATGGTCGGTCCCTGCCTCGTCGCGCCCGGCGTTGCCAAGGCGTCAGCGTGGTGGCGGCCTCCCGGTTGACGCGGCGGCTACGCCGTGGTGCGCTACTGCGGCCAAGGCTCAGTGCCGGCCGGGTGAAGGAGATTTCCAGGCTCGCCGAGCGCCAGTTCGGGCGCGCCAGCGACTAGCTCTGCGGGCCTGTTCCGGACGGCACCGGCTAATGTCCAGGGAGAAAGCGCATTTGTCCCCGACCGCCCTCCCAAAAAAATGTCACGCCCCCTACCCTTTGACCCGATCATCGAAGCCCGCCGGCAATGGTCCGCGCACGGTTGGCAGGACTCGAGCGACGGCATGGCGGCCATTACTTCGATCGTGCGCGCCCAGCAGATCTTCCTAGCCCGCATCGACGCCGTGCTCCGGCCTTTGGACCTGACCTTTGCCCGTTACGAGGTCTTGATGTTGCTCCTCTTTTCCCGGAACGGGTCCCTACCCCTCAACAAGATCGGGGCCCGGTTGCAGGTGCACCCGACCAGCGTCACCAATGCTGTCGACCGGTTGGAGAACCAGGACCTCATAAAGCGTGTGCCCCATTCGAGCGACCGGCGCACGACGCTGGCCGAGATCAGCCCCGCCGGGCGCGAACTGGCGTTGCGGGCG
This sequence comes from Acidimicrobiales bacterium, assembly GCA_052325485.1. GTDB lineage: Bacteria > Actinomycetota > Acidimicrobiia > Acidimicrobiales > Palsa-688 > Fen-671. Next base: position 10,533 of record JBKQUU010000312.1, read on the forward strand.
ACAGCGGTCCTCAACCAAGAAGTCTTTCGCCAGCCCTCCATGAGCCCCGAAGACCTAGGCAGGTTGACGGAAGTTTTGCAGCGCTTCCGCCAGAACGTGGGGGACTTCTCCCGGCCGGGCCCGGCCGGCGCGACCTGAGCGACGCTCAGTCCACCAGGGCCGACACATTGGGCGGGGCCACGGCGCGAGCCACCGGAGCCGGGGGGGCGCAGCGCAGGATCTCGTCATAGAGGTGGACCAGGGCGGGCACGGCGAACGGTGCCTCCAGGTTGACGAGGAGGCACTCGCCCGGCATCAGGGCCTGGATCTCGGGCCCGAGGGCCGAAAGGTCCTGCTTGGCCGAGGAGCGCAAGATGTTCCGGTCTTTTTCGTCGGCCAGGCCCAGTACGAAGAAAGTATTGAACTGGCTCAGGAGTTCGTCGTCGAGCAGCTTGGGCTGTTGGGTCACCGCCAGCAACCCGACCCCGAACTTCCTGCCCTCCCGGGCGACGCGGGGAAAGACGTTGGACTCGCGGTCCTTGTTGGCCGACAGCACCCGTTGCGCCTCTTCGAGGGCGATGGCCACCACCGGCAGTTGCCGGTGCCGCTCGGGGTCGCTCAAAAAGGCTCCCTGCCATTCCTCGAGCACGCGCCGAGTGAGGTAGGAGGCCACCAGGACTTCTTCGGTACCCCCCAGGCCGCTCACGTCGACGAGGACGACCTTGCCCTGGAGCAGTTCGTCGAGTACCCGTCGGCCGACAGAGACCGCGGGGTCCGTGGAGATGCAAGGCAGGTCAACGATGCGCCGGGCGCGGCGGTGCACCACTTGGAGGGTGTTCAGGGCAACTCGGGCCGAGAGCTCGACATCCCGGAAACCGGCCAGGTCCTCCAGACGGGCGAAGTCGGCCAGCCAGGCCAAGCCCTCGCGCCGGCTCGGCCCCACCGGCGCCGCCACCCCCGCCGGCGCAGGGGCGCCGTTGTCCTCTTCGGTCGCCGGCGCCCGCCGGGGAAGAGCGGCCGAGTAGTGCCGCTCCAGCTCGTGCAGCGCTTCTTCTTGTGGCCGGCTCCACTCGTAGGCGGTCCTCAGGTCGTCGACCGAGAGCTCGGCTAGGCTGATCCGCAGCGTCGAGGTGTTGGGGAGGCGGCGGTCCGAGTAAGTGCGCAGCGCCTCGGCCGCCCACGGGTGGCGGGCCAGGGCGTCGCGGTGTTCTCCATGAGGGTCGATGACGAGAAGGCCGTAACGGCCATTGGCGGCCATCACGCCGGCGGCGAGGACCCGCAGGAGGTTGGACTTCCCCATGCCCGTCGTGGCGAAGATGCCCACGTGGCTGGCCAAGGTCCGGCCCGGGATGCCCACGGGGAACTCGACCACCGTCTCGCCGCTGCGCAAGTGGCCGACGGGCAGGTCGCCCATGCGCTCGGAGAGGAAGGCGAAGTCCTCTGGCGTGGGCGAGACGACGCGAGAGAACTGAGTGGGTAGGCTCTTGGGCTTCCTGAACACCGTCCGGGTGGCGCCGGGCGTGAGCGGAGGTGCCAGGTAGCCGACGCACCGGCACTCTGCCAGCCGGTAGGTCCTGCGCGCCTGCTCGTGGAGGGTGTGGGCGCCACTTTCTCCCCGGGCGTCGTCGGCCAGCAGGGTGCCGGCGACGCGCTCGGCCCACCCCGGCTCCCGGTGCTCGGTGCCGTAGCTCACGTCCACCACCCGGAAAAGGTAACGGCGCCCCGTCCCTTCGTCCTCTCCGACCAGCAGTTCACCGAGGAACAGGTCCTCTTCGGGCGCGGCCCGGAACAGCGCCTCGAGCACATTGCGACCAAAGAGCCGGCCCCGGGTGTGGGTGGGGAGGCCGGCGGTCATGAGCCGGCTGCTCAAGCGGGCTTCTGTCACGGCGTCCAGCATCGCAGGTCTCCAGGCCTGCTCCACAAGACTTCAGGTTCGTTCCATGAGACCGTGGCGGTCGGCAAAGGCGCGGGTGCGGACCTCTTCGGGCAGGCCTTCGCCGTCGAGGGCGCTTTCCAGTTCGCTCCAGACGTCCTGGCGGGCCCAGCCCGGGCACGACGCCAGGCGGTCGGCGACCGAGAGGGGGTAGGGGTACCCCGGGAAACTGGCGTCGTCGGCCAAGCCAGACAATTGCCCGAGGAGGGTGGCGGCGTCCGCGCTGGCGGGGATGTCGATGCGGAAGGCGAAGCGAGCGTCGGGGTCGAGCCGGGCCACGACGACGAGCAGGCCGGGGCCGATCTCCAAACGGCGCAGGGCGACGGGCGCCCACCAGCAGGCGCGGTCGCCGAACAGGCCGGACGCCTCCAGTTCCAACTGGCCCACCAGGGGGGCGCCCCCCCGGGCCAGCGAGCTGTGCTTGGTCACGCCGACCAGCGCCACTTGACGCGCCGCTGACCGGCTCACGAGCTCCTGCAACCAGCGCGCCGGGATCCTCCAGTCGGGCTGGAGGTCCCCGTCCACCAAAACGACGCCACCGGGCCCGGCTTCGTCGACGCAGCGGGAAACGAGGCGCCACTCGGACCAGTCCCGCAGGAGGTTGACGTCGACAGGGGCTTCGGGCGCCACGGGCGCCCCCAAGGCGACCAAGGAACGCCGGCCCTCGGCGCCGCCGCCGTTTCCCCGCAACAGGTGCACGTCCAGTTCCTCCTGCTCCTCAAGGGTGCAGCGGCTGTCCTGCCACCGGGCGCGAGCGGCCCGGGTGGCGACCACCTGGAGGCAGCGGGCGTCGGCGACCAGCGCCTGGCCACCGTCCACGGCGAAGCAGTCCGGTGGGGCCGACAGCCGGGCCAGGGGCCGGATCTCGATGGTGGCGAGGAAATCGACGTCGCTACCGCCGGGGTCGGAAAGCTCGCTGGAGGATCCCGCCAGCAGCTGGGCCAGGCGTTGTGCGGTTTGGGCGATCGTGGGCACGCCCGCATGTTACGAGGTCGCAGCTGAGGCGTTGTTTCTCGGCCGCGCCGGGCACAATGGTCACATGCCTAGGGCCATCTGGAGCGGTTCGATCAGTTTCGGGTTGGTAAATGTCCCCGTGAAACTGGTCACCGCCACTTCCCCCAAAGACATCCGTTTCCACCAGTTGCACTCCACGGACGGTGGCCGGATCAACCAAAAGAGGGTCTGCTCGCTGGACGGCGAGGAGGTCGAGTACTCCGAGATCGTGAAGGGCTACGAGCTGCACCGGGGCCAGTACGTCATAGTCGAGCCCGAGGACCTCGAGGCCTTGGCGCCCGAGTCCAGTCGCAGCATCGACATCGAGGAGTTCGTCGACCTGGCCGAGATCGACCCCCTGTACTTCGAGCACAGCTACTACCTGGTGCCCGACGGCCCCGCCGATCGCCCCTACGCGTTGCTGGTGGAGGCGATGGCCGGCACGGGCAAGGTGGGCATCGGTCGCTTCGTACTGCGCACCAAGCAGTACCTGGCCGCCCTGCGGCCCCACGATGGCGCCCTCGTGCTGTCCAGCTTGTTCTTCGCCGACGAGGTGATCGAGCCCGAAGACCTCGAGGTGGCAACGACCAAGGACACCAAGCCTTCCGAGCGGGAAGTGACCATGGCCCGGCAGCTCGTCAGCTCGCTTTCGGCCGATTGGGAGCCGGCCAAGTACAAGGACGACTACCGGGAAAAGGTGATCGAGCTCATCGAAGCCAAGGCCGAGGGCAACGAGATCGCTGTCCCCGAAGCGCCCGAGCACCCGGCGCCCGTCCTGGACCTCATGGCCGCCCTCGAAGCCAGCCTGGCCCGGGCCGAGGAAGGCCACCATGCCTCGCACAACGGGGCCCGCGGCGGGGCGCACAAGCGGGCCAGCGCGTGAGCAGCCCGGGGTTGGCGCCCCGGGCGGACGGTGTGGGCCCGAGGGCCAGCCGGACGGGCAGCTCGGTCACGGCCGAGATCGGGGGCAGGGAGCTCAACCTTTCCAACCTGGACAAGGTGCTGTGGCCGCAGACGGGCACGACCAAGGGCGACATGGTGCACTACTACGCCGAGATCGCACCGGTGCTGGTCCCGCACCTGGCGGGCCGGGCCGTGACGCTGAAGAGGTTCCCCGACGGGGTGGAAAAGGGGTCGTTCTACGAGAAGAACTGCCCATCGCACAAGCCGCCATGGGTGGGGACGGTGAAAATGGGCGACGTCAATTACTGCCTCGTCGAGGAGGCGGCGGCCGTGGTGTGGCTCGCCAACCTGGCCGCCATCGAGCTGCACCCGACACTGGCGGCCAATCCCGACCTCGCTTCGCCGACCTCGGTCGTCTTCGACCTCGACCCGGGTGCTCCCGCCGACGTCCTTACCTGCGCACGGGTGGCGCTGCTGGTGCGCGATGTCCTCGAACAACTGCACCTGGAAGCCTGGGTGAAGACCTCCGGGAGCAAGGGCCTCCAGCTCTACGCGCCCCTCAACAGCGGGGCCACGTACGAGCGCTCGGCGCCCTTCGCCAAGGTCGTCGCCCAGTTGCTGGAGAAGCGCCACCCCGAGCTGGTGCTCTCCTATCAGCTGCGGGCCGCCCGGGCCGGCAAGGTGCTCATCGACTGGAGCCAGAACGCGGCCTCGAAGACGACCGTGTCGGTCTATTCTTTGCGGGCCCGTCCTGAGCCGACGGTCTCGACCCCGGTGAGCTGGGACGAGGTCGACGACGCCCTGACCACCGGCGACGCTTCCCGGCTGTCGTTCCAATGGCCCCAGGTGCTGGAGCGGGCCCGGCACCAAGGGGACCTGATGGCCGATCTCCTCACCCGCCAGCAGCAGCTGCCTGACTTGCGCCCATGACGCAGGGCGGCCGTCCGGCCCGGCAGCCTAGGCTGTCAAGTAGAGGACGACGGCGTCGGACAGGAGGGGCCATGCTTGTTTGGCCCACGGCCCAAAGCTCGTACCGCTCACGCCGGCCAGGGCCACGCCGGCCTCAGGGTCGACCCAGAGCAACGATCCCGACTGGCCGAAATGGCCGAACGTGGACGGCGAATTGAGCGGGCCGGTCCAGTGCGGGGACTTGTGGCCGCGGATCTCAGGGCCCAGGCCCCAGTCGCAAGGGTCTTGGCGGCCAAAGCCGGGGAGCACCCCGACCAGGCCGGGCCAGGCCACGCCGGTGGCGGTCTGCCAAGTCGCCTTGCTGACCAGGGTGGGGGAGAGGAGCTCGCCGGCCAGGGCCAGTAGGTCGACGAGGGGCCCGCTGGCCCCGTGGGCAGGAGATCCCTCGAAGAAGGTGCCGTTCATGCCCAACGGGCTCAGCACGCCCACCCGGAGGTAGTCGCCGAAGTGCATGCCCGAGCGGGCCTCGAGGTGCTCGGCCGCCAGCTCCATACCGGTATTGGAGTAGATACGCCGATGGGCCGGGGGCGCCACCGGCTGGAGCCCCTCGAAAGGCAGGCCGGAGGCGTGGGCCAGCAGGTGGGCGAGGGTGGAGCCGGGAGGCCCGACGGCGTCGTCCAGGCCCACCGTCCCTTCCTCCGACGCCACCAGACAGGACAGGGCCACGAGCAACTTGGTGACCGACGCCCACGGGAAGGCTCGTTCGGCGGCCCCGGCGCTTGCGTCAACGCCCCGCCTGGAGACCACGCCGGCGGCGCCCGGCCCGGGCCAGGCGGCCACCGCGCCAGCGAGGGCGGCCGCTAGTCGCTCAGGCACGGGGCCTCCGTGCCCGGCGCGGCCCCTTCGTGGCCACGTACTGCTCGACGAGCCGAGCGGTGGCGGCCAGGTTGTCCCGGATCCCGTTGGCGATGGCCCGCTCGGCCAGCGGGCCGAGCAGTGGCAGGTGTACGCGCAGGTCGCCCTCGAAATGCTGGCTGCAGTGCCCTTCACCTTCGTCGCGCAGCTCGTACCAACCGCTGAAGGAGAACAGGCCGGAGTAGTTGTCCGGGACCATCTCGACCTGGGTGCGCCTGGACGCCAGGTCCACCTCCGTCACCTGGGCCCAGGTCAGTTTGCCTGGGTCGAGCAACCTTCGGGCCGGTCCGTTGAGCGTCCCGGCGAAACGGTACCCGAGCACCATCCGGACATGTCCGGCGGACGGGCGAGAGCACGAGCGGACCTCGGGTGCCGAAATGCCAGGCAGCTCGCCAAGCCCGGCGTAGAAGCCCGGGTCCACGAACGCGGCCTGGGCGTCCTTCGCGCTGGCGGCAATGGGCTGGTCGAAGCTGGTCCTCATCGACGGGGCCGAGGCGTGCTCGCCCGCCGCCCTAGTAGTCGTCCGTCGTGTCGCACGCCAGAGGCACTTCCAGCGCCGTCAGGTCCTGCTCCATCACGGCGAAGTAGCTGAGCGGGGCGGGACCTTTAGTAGATGGCGCCAGCTCCATGGGGTCCAAGCTTTTCACGCCTACTCCGGCCGCCTGGGCCACCTTCTGGACAAGGCCGGCGGGAACGCCCACCTCGCTAAAGACGTCAGGGAGCGAGTCCTGCGTCACCAGGGCTGCCGTCTTGTCGACCCCCAGGGCGCTCACGGCCACGTCGGTGAGGTCGTAGCTGGCGGCAAACCGCCCGAAGGCGTCGTCGGAGGTGACGAAAACCTGGCGGGAGCAGTCCGAGAACGTGCTCTCCAGGTCAGACTCGATCGAGCCGACCACGGATTGGAAGTCCAGCGAGCCGTTCTCGAACTGAGTTTTGGCCCCGGCATCGATGGCGCTCAGGTCCCGGGCGACCAGAGCCGCGGCCTTGCCCATGAGGGCGGGGTCGAGCCAGAACTGGTAGGGCCGAGCGGTCGACGACAAGGCGGGGAGCACGGACAGGTGCCGGTGAGCCGTTCGGGCGACCGCTTCGACCTGGGGTTGATAGCCTTCGCCAACGTCGACCACGAGCGGGGCCGAGCGGACCAGGTCCACCTCGGCCGGCCGTAGGGCAAGGTCCTCGGGCGGCACCCCCGAGGGCGCCAGGTCGACCACCTTGACCGCCTTGCCCCCCACGTAACTGACCAGCACGGCCAGGGGATAGGCGGAGACCACGACCTCTACCGCAGCCTGGGGAGCAGCCCGGGTAGCAGAAGGCGCCGGCCCGGCTTGGTGCCCCGTGCCGCAGCTAGACAGGAGGACAGCTGCCAGCCCGAGCCTCAACGTAATTTTCAGCTTGAGCCTTCTGGGCGCTCCAAGGAGGCGAAATGGCCGGTCAGGCGGGTCAAACCGGTCAGACGGCTGGGCTCCGGGCATTCGTCTCGAGCTTGTCACCCCGCCGGGCCCGGCGGAAAGCGGCCTCCACGGGTGGCCTACCTCGGCGACGCGGTCGCCCGGGACGCCCTGTGGCCAGGCGGTTGGGCCATCAATAGAGCCGGCGAGCATACTCTGAGGATAAGAAAGGTGGTGGTCCCTACGGCCGAGCCTGTGGAGGCACAGTCATTCGATGTCGTGATCGTTGGTGGAGGGCCGGGTGGCTATGCCGCCGCCCTCTACGGCGGGCGCGCCGGCTTGCGTACCGCGCTGGTCGAGAAGCAAAAGGTGGGCGGTACCTGCCTCCATCGCGGCTGCATCCCCGCCAAAGAGCTCCTCGAGACCGCCGCTGTCTACCGCACCGTTAAGGGGGCCAAGGAGTACGGCATCGGTGTCGACGGTTGGACGGTCGACTTCTCCACCACCCAGGCGCGCAAGCGCAAGGTTATCGACCAACAGCACAAAGGCCTGCAGGGGCTGCTCAAACGGTGCCACGTGACGACTTTTGCGGGGACGGGCACGTTGGCCGCGGGACGGGTCGTGCGCGTGGAAGCGGCGGACGGTGGGGTCAGCGAGCTCACGGCGCCGGCGGTCATCCTGGCCGCCGGGTCGGTGCCTCGGACCATCCCGGGGTTCGGCCTGGACGGTCGCTTCGTGCTCACCAGCGACGAAGTCCTCGACCTGGAGCAGCTGCCGGAGTCGGCGGTGGTCATCGGCGGGGGGGCCATCGGCTGCGAGTTCGCCTCGATGCTGGCGGACATGGGTACCCGGGTGACAGTCCTCGAAGCGCTGCCGAGCATTCTCCCCGGGGTCGACAGCGACGTGACCGCGGTAGTGGTCAAGTCGTTCGCCCGGCGCGGCATCGACATCAGGACAGGTGTGCGGGTCAAAGGGCACACGCCGTCCGGTGACGGCAAGTCGACCCAGGTGCACTTCGTCGCCGGCAGCACCGGCCAGAGCGAGGACGAGAGCCTCGAGGTGCAGGCGGTGGTGGTGTCGGTGGGCCGGCGCCCCTACAGTGACGGCCTCCTCGCCCCTGGCTCGGGGGTCGAGGTCGATGAACGCGGCTTTGTGAAGGTGGACGAGTGGATGCAGACGAGCGAGGAAGGTGTCTGGGCGGTGGGCGACCTCGTGGCCACGCCTGGCCTAGCGCATGTCGGCTTCGCCGAAGCCATGGTCGTGATCGACCAATTGGTCGGCCGCCAGGCCACCCCCATCGACTACAACCGCGTTCCCTGGTGCGTCTATACCTTCCCGGAGGTGGCCTTTGCCGGTTACTCCGAGGAAGCCGCCCGCCTGGCTGGCTACGACATTGTGACCAAAAAGGACCCGTTCGTGGGCAACGGACGGGCGGCCATCCTGGGCGATACCGAAGGTCTGGTGAAATTGGTCGCGGAGAAGTTGCCCGATGGTTCGGCCGGGCGCCTGCTCGGGGTGCACATGGTCGGCCCGTGGGTGACCGAGCAGATCGGCCAGGGTTACCTCGCTGTCAACTGGGAGGCCACGGCCGACGAGGTCGCCCAGTTTGTCCAACCCCACCCGTCGTTGTCCGAAGTTTTCGGCGAGACAGTGCTCGCCCTGGCCGGAAGAGGTCTTCACGTTGGCTGACATAACGATGCCTCAACTCGGTGAAACGGTCACCGAGGGCACCATCACCAAGTGGCACAAGCAGGTCGGCGAGGTCGTCGCCGAAGACGAGGTCCTTTTCGAGGTCTCGACGGACAAGGTCGACTCCGAGGTGCCTTCCCCTATCAGCGGGACCGTCACCGAGATCCTCGTCCAGGAGGGCCAAACGGTATCGGTCGGGGCCAAGCTGGCCGTGATCGGCACCCGCGCTGAGCGCGCCGAGGGCGGCGCTGCCGAGGCCCCGACCAGCGAGAACACCGCGGCGGCCGAGGCCGCCGCGCTCGAACCGGCCGGGGTGGGAGCCGGTACCGGTGATGCTGGTACCGGTGATGCTGGTACCGATGATGCTGGTACCGGTAGTGCAGAGGGCGGTGGTGCCGAGGCCGGTGGTGGCGAGGTTGGCGGCGGCCGGCGGGGACAGGTCGGGCAGGCGCCGGCCAAGCCTCCAACGGGTAGCCCGGCCCGGCCCGGAGCTCGTCCTGCTGACCAGCGCCCCCCCAGCGGCCCGCCTCAGGGCAGCCCCAGCCGGCTCCTGTCGCCGGTGGTGCGCCGGCTCATATCGGAACATGGGCTGGACCCCGCAGCCATACCCGGCTCCGGCCTCGGGGGCAGGATCACCCGTGATGACGTGCTGGCGGCCGTCGAACGCCAGGGCCCCAACGGCTCGAGCAGCGCCGACGCTTGGTCGCCCCCGGAGGCCCTGGCCGGGCCGGCACCGGCGGGCCAGGGCGCTGCCCCCACCCCGGGGGGCAAGGGGGCGGTGACGGCTGGCGGGCCGGCGCCGGTGGCTGGTGAACGTGACACCGTGGTCCCGTTCACCAACATCCGCCGGCGGACGGCCGAGCACATGGTCCGCTCGAAGGCAACCTCTGCCCACACCATGGTCGCCGTCGAGATCGACTACTCCGCCGTGGACCGTGTGCGCCAAACCGAGAAGGACCGGTTCAAGGCGGCCGAGGGCTTCAGCCTGACTTACCTGCCGTTCATCGCCAGGGCGGTCGTGGACGCCCTGACGGAATGGCCTTACCTCAATTCATCGGTCGGTGACGACGAGCTCATAGTCCACGGCGAGGTCAACCTCGGCATTGCTGTCGACCTCGACTTCGAGGGCCTGCTCGTGCCCGTCGTGCACCGGGCGGAGGAGAAGCGGCTGGTGGCCCTGGCCCGCGAGATCTCCAGCCTGGCGTCCCGGGCGCGTTCCAAGCACCTGACCATGGACGACATCTCCGGTGGCACCTTCACCCTCACCAACGCCGGTGGTTTCGGGACCTTCATCACCGTCCCGGTCATCAACCAGCCCCAGGTGGCGATCCTGTCCACCGACGGGGTGCGCAAGCGGCCGGTGGTGGTCGAGATGCCCGACGGTTCGGACGGCATCGCCATCCACCCGGTTGGCAACCTGGTCTTGTCGTGGGACCACCGGGCGGTCGACGGAGCCTATGCGGCGGCGTTCATGGCCCGGCTGCGAGACGTGCTGCAGACCCGGGACTGGGCACCCGAGCTTTAGGAAGACCGGGAGCTCGACGCACCCATGGGCACCGCCGCAGGTCTGCGAACCGGCACCGAGGCGCGTCCCGTCACCGGCGTCACGGCGGCCGCTCCCGGCCGTTTCCACCTGAGCCCGGGGCGCACTTTGCGGTTGCGCTGGTTGGGGAGCCGGGTTGCCTATCGCGATGCTCATTCGCTCCAGCGGGCCTTGTGGGCGGCCGGTCCGGCGGCCGATGACTGGTTGCTCCTCCTCGAGCACCCCCACGTGTACACGGCCGGGGTCCGCGCCCGGGCCGAGCACATGCTGGTCGACCCGGCCGGCGTGGGGGCCGAGCTGCTGTGGGTGGACCGCGGTGGCGACATCACCTATCACGGGCCCGGCCAGCTCGTCGGGTACCCGGTCCTGTCGGTCCTGCCCGGACCAGGCGCCGCCCCCGCCTATGTCCACGAAGTCGAGCAGCTGGTCATCGACGCCCTGGCTGACCTGGGCCTGACCAACGCCGGTCGGCTCGAAGGGTACCCGGGGGTCTGGGTCGACCCGTCCGGGCCCGACCCTCGCAAGATCTGCGCCATCGGAGCACGCCACAGCCGCCGGCGCACCATGCACGGCTTCGCTCTCAACGTGAGCCCCGACCTGGCCATGTTCGGGCACATCGTCCCCTGCGGGATCGAGGGCAAGCAGGTCACCTCGATGGCGGCCGAAGGCTACGGGGCCGGCATGGCCGACGTCGTCGACACCGTCTTCGCTTTGGCGGCCCGCCGCTGGGGCACCGACCGGCCCGTCGAACGCCAGGACGCCACCGGCCCCTCCCCGGCCCCGTCCTCCTCGTCCCCGGCCCCGTCCTCCTCGTCCCCGGCAATGGGCGCCACGCTCGCCGGCGGGGACGGGCGGGGTACGCCGGTGCGCCTGCTCGGCCGGCTAGCGCAAGCCGGGGTGCCGACCACCGGCACCGTGGCCCTGGGCGCTCGCAAGCCGGAATGGTTGCGGGCCAGCGCCCACATGGGGCCCGAGTACCGGTCGCTGCACAAGACGGTGAGGCGACTGGGCTTGGCCACGGTGTGCGAGGAAGCCGGTTGCCCCAACATCTACGAATGCTGGGCGGACGGGACGGCGACGTTCATGATCAATGGCGACCGCTGCACCCGAGCGTGCGGGTTCTGCCAGGTCGACACGGCCAAACCCTTGCCCCTGGATCCCGACGAGCCGGCACGGGTGGCCGAAGCCGTGTCCCGCCTGGGGTTGGCGCACGCCGTCATTACCTGTGTCGCCCGCGACGACCTGGAGGACGGGGGAGCGTCGGGCTTTGCCGCCACCATCGATGCCATCCGGCGGCGGTGCCCGGGGACAGCGGTGGAGGTCCTCATTTCGGACTGCAAAGGTGACCCCGCGTCCCTGGGACGGATCTTTGAACGACGCCCCGATGTGCTCAACCACAATGTGGAGACCGTCCCCCGCCTCCAGCGGGCGGTACGGCCGTCCGCTTCTTACACCCGGAGCCTGGCCGTCCTGGCCCGGGCGGTGGGCGCCGGGCTCACCACGAAGTCGGGCATCATGCTGGGCCTGGGCGAGCAGGAGGAAGAGGTGATGGGAGTGCTGGCCGACCTACAGGCCATCGGGGTCAGCATCGTCACCATCGGCCAGTACCTGCGGCCCACCGCCAGCCATTTGCCCCTCGTCCGTTGGTGGGCCCCAGCGGATTTTGCCCGGATGGCGGCGGCCGGAGAGGCCCTGGGCCTCTCGCGCGTCGTAGCTTCGCCGCTAACCCGCTCGAGCTATCACGCTCGCCAGGCGGCTGCCCCTACCGGCACGGCTACCGCTTTGGCGCCGGTCGCCCCTGACCGTCCCGGGACGCAGGGAGGAGCAGCGTGAAACCGGCTCATTTCGCCGATCGCTTGGCCCGTGTGCACGAGGCCATGGGCCTCGCCGGTACCGACGTCCTCCTGCTGTCGCTCGGGGCCGACCTGCCCTGGGTCACGGGCTATGTGGCTATGCCCCTCGAACGCTTGACCATGCTCGTCGTGCCCGCCGCGGGCCGAGGGGAGCCGACCCTGGTGGTGCCCGTGCTGGAGGCGCCCCGGGTAACTCCCGTGCCCGGGGTCTTCTCCCTCCAGCCGTGGGGGGAGACGGAAGACCCCATCGGCATGGTTTGCTCGTTGGTGGGCAAATGCGCCGGGCCCTCGCCCACCCTGGCCATAAGTGACCGGGCTTGGGCCACTTTCGTTTTGCGGTTGCAAGACCGCTTGCCCAGTGCCCGCTGGCGCCCGGCGTCCGACATAACGGCCCGTCTCCGGGCTATCAAGGACGAGGCCGAGGTGGAAGCTCTGGCCAACGCGTCGGCCGCCGCCGACCGGGTGGCGGCGGCGCTGCTGGGAGGCGAGATCCCTTTGCTGGGGCGCACCGAGCGCGACGTTTCGGTGGAAATAACCAACCGTCTTTTGGCCGAGGGGAACGAGAAAGTCAATTTCGCCATAGTCGCCTCCGGCCCCAATTCGGCCAGCCCCCACCACGAGCCGGGCGAGCGCACCATCAGGTCCGGCGAACCGGTCGTGTGCGACTTCGGCGGGACGCTGGCGGGCTACTGTTCCGACATAACCAGAACGGTTTTCACCGGCCGCCCATCCCGGGAGCTGGCTCGGATTTACGAGGTGGTGGCCGAAGCTCAGGCGTTCGGCGTCATGTCGGCACAGGTGGGCGAGCTGTGCAGCGGGGTGGACGACGCGGCCCGGCGGGTGATCACCGAGGCCGGGTACGGGGCGTTCTTCGTGCACCGCACCGGGCACGGTATCGGCCTGGAGGAGCACGAAGAACCCTACATAGTGGCCGGCAATTTCGAACCATTGACCGCCGGTCACGCCTTCTCCGTTGAACCGGGCGTGTACGTGCCCGGTCGTTACGGCGTACGCATAGAGGACGTCGTGGTGGCGACGCCGCGGGGGCCACGGCCGCTCAATTTGGCCGACCACTCCCTAACGGTCCTGGACGTCTGAAGAGCTAGGCGGGCGTGCCCGGCGGCTGCAGGCTCGCACCGGGGGAGAGGCCGGCCCCGCCGGACAGGGGGCTGCGCCGGGGCCGCGCTACCGCGCCCGCCGCTTTGCGTACCAGGGACAACGGTCGGGCCAACTCCTCCAGCGAACGCCCTTCGGCGGCGACACCGAAGATCACCTCGATCACCGCGCCCATGATCATGACCCCGGCGCCGATCACGTAACCGACGAAGAGCCTGAAGTGGTCGCTGCCGTTGCCGATCAGCTGGCCGTAGAGCCAGGGGCCGAAAGCCCCAAAGGACTGGGCGATGCAGAAGAAGACGGCGATGGCCTTGGCCCGCACTTCCAGCGGAAAAATTTCCGAGCAAGTGAGGTAGGCGGCGCTGGCCCCGGCCGAAGCAAAGAAGAATATGACGCACCACCACATGGTCTGGGTGGCCGCCGTCAGTTCCCCGGCTTTGAACAAGAAAGCGCTGATCGCCAACAGAGCGCCGGACAAGAAATAGGTGCCGGCGATCATCTTGCGCCGCCCGATGGTATCGAACAATCGTCCGATGGTGAGGGGGCCGATAAAGTTCCCGGCGGCGAAGAACAAGAAGTAGTACTCCGTGTGATCGGACGGGACTTTGTAAATCTCGGTGAGCACCAACGCGTAGGTGAAAAAAATGGCATTGTAAAGGAAGGACTGTGTGACCATGAGCCCGGCGGACAGCACCGAGCGGGCCGGGTAGTCCCGGAACAACGAGCGGGCCAGGGCGAAGTACCCGGTCCGGTGCGCCGGTTGGACGGTGATGGCTTTGGACGGATCCACTTCGGCAGGTCGGCTTGGTGGTCCTCGGTGGCCAGTTGTTCCATGCGCTCGACGGCGGCGTCGGCCTCCTCGGCCCGCCCGTGCATGAGCAGCCAGCGCGGGCTTTCCGGAAGGTTCTTGCGCACGAACAGCACGACCAGGCCCAGCACCGGGCCGAGGACGAACACCACCCGCCACGAGTAGCTGGCCGGCAGGTTGTTGACCACGCCCAGGGTGAGCAGGGTGGCCAGGAAGGACCCGGCCCAGTAGCTGCCGTTGATCCCCAGGTCGACCCGGCCCCGGTAGCGGGCGGGCACCAGTTCGTCGATGGCGGAGTTGATGGCGGCGTACTCGCCACCGATGCCCATGCCGGCGACGAACCGGGTGCAGTCGAGGAAGACGACCCAGCCCTCGCCGTGCCCCGCGGTGGCGGCGGAGCAGGCACCGCCCAACAGGTAGACGCCGAGAGTGACCATGAACAACCGGCGCCGGCCCAGCTTGTCGGCCAGATGGCCGAAGATCAAAGCGCCGGCCACTTCGCCCAGCAAGTAGACGGTGCCGACGGAGAAGGCCACCGAGGCCGAGCTCATGTCGAGGGCGGGCTTTTTGCTGATGATGTCGGTCACGTTGGCGGCGATGGTGATCTCGAGGCCGTCCAGGATCCAGGCCACCCCCAAGGCGATGACCATCACGGTGTGGAACTTCGACCAGCTCAGCCGGTCGATACGGGCCGGCACCAAGCTTTCGATGGCTTGCCCGTCGGCCCTGCCCTCGGGGTTGCCACCGGGGCCGGGCGCCGGGCCACGATGGGCCGATAGGCCAGTAGGAACGGTCGTTCTCATAGGCGACGCTCTTCCCCAGTTGGCCGGCACCTACACCTGCGGCCCCTGGCGCCATCAGGCCACGTCGTTAGGCGGCGTCGTTAGGGCGTCGTTAGGCCAGGATTGCGTACCTCCTCAGCCTCTGTTTATTTTGCCGGGCGAACATGGTCAGGTGAGCACCCTGGCGCCGGCCCGAGCTCAGGCGGGGGTGCCGGCGCCACGACCAGGGGCGCCTCTCTTGAGCCAGAGGGCGAGAGAAGGCCTGGTGGGGTTGCTGGTGGCCATCGGGGCCGGCGGCGTCATCTACATGTGGTGGCACGACACCGCCCCCGCCAGTGTCTGGGGGGCCGGGCCGTGGCTCACGGCCGCGGGCCGGGTGACGGGCCTTGTGGGGACCTACCTGGTGGTGGTGGAAGTGCTGCTGATGGGCAGGGTGCCCTGGCTCGACCGGATGATCGGGATGGACCGCCTGGCCACCTGGCACCGGCGCAACGGCGAGTACTCGATCTGCTTGTTGGTGGCCCACGCCGTACTTATCGTCTGGGGCTACGCCGTGACCGCCCACGAGGGCATAGCCAGCGAGACGAAGACGGTCGTCCTCAGCTACCCGGACATGCTGGCCGCCACCGTCGGTCTCGGGCTCCTGGTACTGGTCGGCGTCCTATCGGCCCGGGCCGTGCGCCGGCGGGTGAGCTATCACACCTGGTACTTCGTGCACCTCTACACCTACGTCGCCCTGGCGCTGTCGTTTGCGCACCAGTTCAACACGGGCGCCGACTTTGCCACCCATCCGCTCAACCGGGTCATCTGGGCGGCCATGTACGGTGCCGTCGCCGCCCTACTGGTCGCCTATCGGTTCGGCCGGCCGGTGGCCCGTACGTTGCGCCACCGCTTCGTGGTGGTCGGCACGGTGAGCGAAGGCTCGGGGCTCACGTCGGTGTACGTGTCCGGTCGGAGGCTCAACGAGCTGGGCGCCGAGGCGGGCCAGTTCTTCATGTGGCGTTTCTTGACCCGGGAAGGCTGGTGGCAGGCCCACCCTTTCAGCCTCTCGGCCGCTCCCAACGGTCGCTGGTTGCGCCTGACGGTCAAGGCGCTGGGTGACCACAGCACCAGGATGGGCCGGCTGCGACCGGGGACCAGGGTCCTCGTCGAGGGGCCCTACGGGGGTTTCACGGACCGCAGGCGCAGGCAGAGGAAGGTCTTGTTCATCGGGGCCGGCGTCGGGGTAACTCCTCTTCGCGCCCTGTTCGAGTCGACCGTGGCCGGGCCGGGGGGGTCGGCCTTCATCTACCGTGCCGGCGCGCCCGACGAGCTGGCCCTGCGGGCCGAACTGGACGAGATCGGGGCGCGCCAGGGGGCGCCCGTGCACTACCTGGTGGGCCCAAGGCAGGAACACCCCGAGTACCTGGCGCCGGCCCACATGCTGGGCCTGGTCCCGGACGTCGGGCAAAGGGACGTGTACGTGTGCGGCCCGGCGGGGTTCACCGAGACGGTCACGTCTTCATTGCGGGCGTTGGGCGTCCCGCGGCGCCAGATCCATTCCGAATCGTTCGAGCTCTAGGAGGGCAGCCCGGACATGCGTCGCGCCGTTATCGCCACCGCGGGGACCGTGGCGGGCCTGGTGGCCCTGCTCGGTTACCGGTCCTCGGGGGCGGTCAATGTGCCGCGGGTGAGCATCGGCACCGACCCGGCCGGGCCGGCCCCCACCGCTCCCGCCACGACCTTGCCCTCTGGCCCGCCCACGACAGGGGCGCCGGCCGGCAGGGCCCCGGCGACGACCTCGCCGGCGGCGCGGACCTACGACGGGCAGCTCGTTACCTACCTCTACGGGAACATCGAGGTGGCGGTGACGCTGGGCGGGCCGCGCATCGTCGGGGTCACGGTCCCCCACAACTCGGCCATAGACGGGCGGTCGGCGATGATCAACTCCGAGGCCGTCCCGGTGCTCGTCCAGGAAGCCCTGGCCGCCCAGGGAGTCAACATCGACGTCGTCTCGGGGGCCACTTACACCAGCGACGCCTTCGCCCAGTCCCTGCAGTCGGCCCTGTCGGCGGCGGGCAAATGAGCGATTTCCTGGCCACGCCGTCCCCCGCCCGGCCCCGGGCCGTCCACCACGAGGCCGTGATGGGCACCGTGGTCAGCTTCGACGTGCGCACCCCGGCCCCCGCCGAGGGCGTGGAGGCCGCCGTACAGGCGGCCGTGGGGTGGTTGCGCTGGGTCGACCTGACCTTTTCCACCTACCAGTACGCCAGCGAGGTCAACCGCTTCGACCGCGGCGAGCTGGCTGCGGCCGACGCCAGCGCCGAGCTGCGCCACGTCCTGCGGCTTTGCCACGAGCTCCACGAGAGCACCGGCGGCTTCTTCGATGCCTGGGCCACAGCCCGCTTTGACCCGAGCGGAGTGGTAAAGGGTTGGTCCATCGAGCAGGCCTCGTCCATCCTGGTGGCCGCCGGCTTCCCCGACCATGCCATCGACGGCGGGGGAGACGTGCGCCTACGGGGCACGCCCGGTCCCGGCCGGCTCTGGGAGGTCGGGGTGCGCCACCCCCGCCACCACGAGGCCTACAGTGCCGTCCTGTCGCTTCCCGAAGGCGCGGTGGCGACCTCAGGGACGTACGAGCGGGGCGCCCACGTGGTCGACCCTCGGACGGGCCGCCCGGCCACCGGACTGGTGTCGGTGACGGTGACCGGCCCCGAGCTGACCACCACCGATGCCTACGCCACGGCCGCCCTGGCCATGGGGGCCGACGCCCCCGCCTGGCTGGTCGGCCTCGACGGTTACGAGGCGCACGTGGTCAGTGAGCACGGCCGGGGCTGGTCGACGCCGGGTTTCAAACGGCTCGCTCGGCAGCTCCTGGGGCCGAGCTCGCCGGCGACCGGCGCACGATGAAGTACTTGGCCTGAGGGTGATGGCAGATGATGGCGGCGGTGGTCTGCTCGGGGTGGAACTGCCAGGAGGTCCCCTCGCTGCACTCGACGCCTATGCGCTCGGCGCCGACCAGCCCGGCGCAACGGGCGTTGTCTTCCAGGTCCGGGCACGCCGGGTAACCCCAGGAGTACCGCCCCCCCCGGTACTGCTGGCGGAAGAGCCCCTGCAGGCTGGGGCCGTCCTCGGCCGCGAAACCCCACTCGTGGCGGACGCGCCAATGCCAGTACTCGGCCAGGGCCTCGGTCATCTCGACCGAGAGGCCGTGCAGGTGCAGGTAGTCGCCGTAGCGGTCAGCAGCAAAGAGCCGGGCCGTCTCCTCGGACACCGCTGAGCCCATGGTCACGACGTGGAAGGCGGCGTAGTCGGTCTCGCCTGACGCCAGGGGCCGGAAGAAGTCGGCAATGCAGAGCCAGGGGCTTTCCTCTTGGCGGGGGAAGTGCAGGCGGGCGAGCTCGGACGATCGCCTCTCGTCCGACCAGATGACGAGGTCGTCCCCCTCGGCGTTGGCGGCGAAGTAGCCGTAGGCCACGGCGGGGCGCAGGACATCGGCCTGGCGGGCGTCGGCCAGTTGCTGGCGCAGGACAGCCCGCACCCGGGCCTTGAAGCCGGCGTCGGTCTCGCCTTCCAGGGGCCGGTACCCCCACTGGTTGCGGAAAAGCGCGGTCTCGCTTAGGTACTTGGCGATCTCGTCCAGGGGCAGCCCCTTTTCGACCCTGGTGCCCAAGAAGGGGGGCACCGGGACGAGGTTGTCGAGGGCCACAGAAGGGGCGCGCTCGGGGCGCGGCTCGGCCGCCCCCGGGGCCAGCGGCACCGCCCGTCGGGCGGGCACCCCCGGCCGGCCGCCCAGGGCGCGTCCGAAGTCGGGGTCTTCGTCGCCCCGGCGGGCCAGCTCCATCAACCGGTCGATGGTGTGCAGGCCCTCGAAGGCGTCCTTCCCGTAGAAAAGCCGGCCTTTGTACTGCGCCCGCAGGTCCCGCTCGACATAGGTCCGCGTCAGCGCCGCGCCCCCGAGGACGACGGGGTAGCGCTCGAGGCCGCGCTGGTTGAGCTCGAGCAGGTTGTCGCGCATGATGAGCGTGGACTTGACCAGCAGGCCCGACATGCCGATGACGTCGGCCCCCACTTTCTCGGCCGTGGCCACCATGTCCGAGATGGCCACCTTGGTGCCGAGGTTGTGCACTTCATAGCCGTTGTTGGTCAGGATTATGTCGACCAGGTTCTTACCGATGTCGTGGACGTCGCCTTTTACCGTCGCCAGCACGACCTTGCCCTTGCCCCGTTCGTCCGTCTTTGACATGTGGGGCTCCAGGAACCCGACGGCCGCTTTCATGACTTCGGCCGATTGGAGCACGAAGGGCAACTGCATGCGGCCGGCGCCGAACAGTTCACCGACCGTCTTCATCCCGGCCATCAGCGGGCCGTTCACTATCTCCAGTGCGGGCGTGCCCGCCCCGAGCGCTTCGGTGAGGTCGGCCTCCAAGCCGTCCCTCCAGCCGTCCACCACCCGCTGTTCCAGCCGGCGCTCGACCGGCCAGCCACTGCGGTCCTCCCGGGCCACCCCTTCGGAGGTGGCGCCTTCGAAAAGGCGCAGCAGCTCGGCCAACGGGTCATAGTTGCGGGCGGCGTCACGCCGGTCGTAAATAAGGTCCAGGCAGACCTCGACAGCCTCAGGGGAGAGACGGTCGAGGGGCAGGACACGGCCAGAGTTGACAATGGCGGCATCGAGGCCCGCCCGCTGGCATTCGTGCAGGAACACCGAGTTGAGGGCCTGGCGGGCGGCGGGGGCCAACCCGAACGAGACATTGGAGATGCCGAGCAAGGTGCGCGCCCCGGGTAGCGCCGACTTGATCAGTTTTATGCCCTCGATGGTCTCGATGCCGTCGCGGCGGCTTTCCTCCATGCCCGTGCTCACGGGCAACGCCAGGGCATCGAAGAAAAGGTCTTCGGGCGCCAGGCCGTAACGCCCGACGGCGAGCTCGTATATGTTGGCGGCGGCCCGCAGTTTCCACGCCGCGGTGCGCGCTTGGCCTTCGGCGTCGATGCAGGTGCACACGACGGCGGCGCCGTACTCGCGGGCCAGGGACAAAAAGGCGTCTAGGCGGGTGCCGGCGCCATCGCCTTCTTCGAGGTTTACCGAGTTGATTATGGGCTTTCCGGCGATGTGCTGGAGGGCGCGCTCGATGACCGGGGCCTCGGTCGAGTCGACCATGAGCGGCAGGGTCGCCTGAGTGGCGAAACGGCTGGCGACTTCGGTCATGTCGGCCACCCCGTCGGCTCCGGTGTAGTCGACGCAAACGTCGATGACGTGGCTGCCCGCTCGCACCGCCTCCTTGGCCAGCTCTGTGCAGGTTTCCCAGTCCTTAGCCAGCATGGCGTCCCGGAAGCGCTTGGAGCCGTTGGCGTTGGTGCGCTCGCCTACGTTGAGCACCGACGGCGCCTGGTCGTAGGGCACATGGCTGTACAGCGAGGCGCAGCCCGGCTCGAACACGGGTCGGCGCCGCGCCGGCACCGTCCCGGCCAGGGCCTCCACCACCGCCTTTAGGTGGGCCGGCGTGGTGCCGCAGCACCCTCCGACGGCGTTGACGCCGAGCTCGGTGACGAACCGGCGATGGTGCTCGGCCAGCTCGTCGGGCGTGAGGTCGTAGTGCATCTTGCCTTCGACCACCGACGGCAGGCCGGCGTTGGGCAGGCACGACAGGGGCACCCGGCTGTGGGCGCTGAGGTAACGCAGGTGCTCGCCCATCTCGGTCGGCCCGGTGGCGCAGTTGAGCCCGACCACGTCGGGCCGCAGGGCGTCCAGGGTGGTGAGGGCGGCGCCGATCTCGCTACCCATAAGCATGCGCCCGGTGGTCTCGATGGTGACCTGGACCTGGAGCGGCACCTGCCGGCCGGCGTCGGCCATGGCCCGCCGGCTGCCGATGACGGCGGCCTTGGCCTGAAGGAGATCCTGGACGGTCTCGACCACGATCAGGTCGGCCCCGCCGGCGATGAGCCCGGAGGCGGCTTGCTGGTAACCGTCGCGCATTTCGGCAAAGGAAATCTGGCCCAGTGACGCGATCTTCGTGCCCGGGCCCAGCGAGCCGGCTACGAAGTGGCCTGGTCCATAGCCGTCGGCGACGTCGCGGGCGATCGCCGCCGCCGCCAGGGCCAGCTCCCGGGCCCGGCCGGCGATGCCGTACTCGGCCAGCACCCAGGGCAATGACCCGAAGCTGTTGGTCTCGACGACCTGGCAGCCCACGTCGAAAAAAGAGCGGTGCAGCTGCGCCACCACCTCGGGCCTGGTGACGCACAGGACCTCGTTGCACCCCTCGAGGAAAGGCCCGCCGAAGTCGTCCTCGCCCAGGCCCAGTAACTGCAGGTTGGTGCCCGTCGCCCCGTCGAAGACGACGGTGCTTTCATGGACGGCTTGGACGTAACCGGAGGAGTAAAGAGCCACGCTTAGATCGTAGGGGAGGAGGCGCTCGTGGGCTGGGGTCAGAGGCGGAGCCGGCTGGGCCGGCCCAGGAGGTAGCCCTGCCCGCAGTCGACGCCGATATCCTTCAGCACCCGGAGCTGCTCAGGACGTTCGATGCCCTCGGCCACGATGGTGATGCCCATGTCGTCGGCGAAATGCCGGATGGCGCCCACCAGGGCCCGGCGGGGGGCGTCGGTATCGATCTCGTTGGTTATGGCCTTGTCCAGCTTGACGATCTCGGGCCGCACATCGACTAGGCGCTGGAGGCCGGCGAAACCGCTGCCGGTGTCGTCCACCGCCACCCGCATGCCTCGTTCGTGCACCAGGTAGACGGCGTCCCGGAGCTGGTCGTACGACTCGAACTGGCGCTGCTCGGTGATCTCGACCACGACGCTTTCGGCCGCCAGCTCGGACAGGACTTCGAGCAGGGCAGGCCGGTAGAGCAGGCCGGGAGAAGCGTTCACGGCCAGGTAGAGACCAGGGGCGCGGGCGAGCTCGGCCCGGAAGCCGGCCACGGCCAGGCGGGCGGTGTGCAGCTCTAGTTCCACCCCGAGGCCGACTTCGTGCGCCTCGCGGAAAATATCCTCGGTGCTGGACGGCCCTTCGCCGAAGTCCGTGAGGGCCTCATAGCCGGCCAGTTCCCCGCTCTGCAGGTAAACCACGGGCTGGTACACCGGGGTCGAGGCTCCCGGCTTCAGCAGGTCCGCCAAGCGCTCGTGGCGGGCCTTGGCGGCGGCGCCGAAGGCGCGCTCGGCCCGGCCCAGCTCTCCCATCTCGGCCACCAGGTGCTCCGACAGGCCCTCGGACAGGGCGGTGGCACCTTGCGCGCAGTGCACGAGGCCGTCGATGACCTCCTGCGCCGAGGTCCCTTTTAGCAGGTAACCGCTGGCCCCGCTGCGCAGCATGCGGACCACCGTCGACCGGTCGGCGGCGGCCGAGTAGGCGAGCACCCGGGTGTGGGGCGAGACTTCCCTGATCCCCACGGCCGCCGCCAGGCCGCCCCCGCCAGGCATCAGGACGTCGAGCAAGGCCAGGTCAGGTTGGCTGCGGCGGGCTTCGGCCACGGCCGCTTCGGCGTCGCCGACGGCGGCCACGCAGACCAGCAGAGGCGTGTCCTCGAGCAGTTCCACCAGGGCCCGCCGGGTGGGGGCGGAGTCGTCGGCGATGAGGACCGTGTACGCCCGGGGCGGGGCCTGAGCCTCGTAGCCGTTCCCGGGCGGGCCCGGCGCGGGCCTGGCTGCCGTGCCTTTCCCGGGCGAGGCTGTGCCCGTCGCGCTTGTCCCCGGCGTGGCTGCGCCCGCCCCGACGGTGCCGGCCAGGAGCGCGCTGTGGCGACCGTTGACGAGGTTCACGGCCGGCCTCTTCGCGCCTGGCTCTGCTTGACGACCGACCCGACGGTGGAGAGCAGCTCTCCGGCCGAGCAGCCTTTCACCAGGTAGGCGGCCACGTTGACGTCCTGGGCGGCCTTGCGGATGCCCTCGTCGCTGTAGGCGGAAAGCAGTACCACCGGCACGTCCGGGTGCCGGCGCTGGAGCACGCCGGCGGCTTCTGTCCCGCTCATGCCGTCCATGCGCACGTCCATGACCACCACGTCCGGCCTGGTCTGGGCCACTAGGGCGATGCCCTGCATGGCCTCGTTGGCCACGCCGGTGACCTCGTAGCCGACGTCGCTGAACAGCCCGGCCAGCTCCTCGGCCAGCTGGGTGTCGTCGTCGACGACGACGAGGCGTGGCATGCGGGGCGCCGTCATGCCACCTCTACGGGTTCGTGGGCCGAGATGGTCGGCAGCCAGGCGACCACTTCGGTGCCGGTGCGGGGCGCGCTGTGGATCTCGAAGCGCCCGGAGGCCAGCTCCACCCGCTCGCGCATGACGACCAGGCCGAAGTGCCCGCCCCGCAACAGGTCCGGCTGCGATGGGGCGTCGAAGCCCTTGCCGTTGTCGCGCACGACGACCTGGACGCCGTTGCCCGATTGGGACATCGACACCGTGGTGAGGTCGGCTAAGGAATGCTTGGCCACGTTGGCGAGGGCCTCCTGGACCACCCGGTAAACCACTGTCTCACTGTCCAGGCTGAGCATGCCGTGCGGGGCGACCTCGAAACGGGTCTCGATCCCCGACGTGGCCGTCCAGGACGAGAGGTGGTCTTCCAGGGCGGCTTCCAGGCCGCCTTCGTCCAAAATGGGCGGCCTCAGCTCGCTCATCATCTGGCGGAGGCTGCGGATCTCCTCGCTCAACTCGGTGCGGGCCCGCTTTACGAGGTCGCGTGCCCCCGGGCTGTCGTCCCGGTCCAGGCGCAGCCGGCAGCGGTCGAGGACCAGGCCGAGCGCGGCCAGGCGCTGGATCGGGCCGTCGTGCAAGTTGGCGGCGATCCGGGCCCGCTCTTCCTCGGCCACCCGGACGGTCCGGTCGAGCAACTGGCGGCGCCGCCACTGGGAGTCGACCAGGTTGCGGTTGGCATGGGCGAGGGCGCCTATGCGCACCTCCACGAGCTCCTCCAGCCGGTTGTTGTCGATATGGGCGACGGCCTCCACCGAAGCCGCCAAGCGGGCGACCTGCCGGGACGCTTCGATCAGGGCCACGGTCATCCCGGCCAGCGGCTCAGGGCTCCTGTCGGCGCCCAGGGTGGCTTCCAAGGGCCGCACCGCCGCCCTCAGCTCGGCCAGCTCGTTGACCGGCAGACGGGGGGGCTGGCCGACAGCCAGAGCCTCCAGAGTGCTCGCCAAACCGGGTAGAGCCCGTTCGGCCAGGGTGCTGGCGGCGCAGCCGAGCTGTTTGCGCCGCTGGCGGCGAGTGGGCCCGAGGACCGCGGCCAGCGCTGCCCGAAGGCGTTTGGGCCCGGCCCCGCCCGCCGCGCTCAGGGCGACGACGAGGGCGCCGATCAGGGCCCAGGGCCCGGCGGCGGCCAGGGTGCCGGCCACGGTGAGGGCCCCCACGAGGGCGATGGTCGATCTCGAACGGCGCGTTAGGCGCCGGCGCTGGCGCGCCAAAGGCGGGGCCAGGGCGGTGAGGACAAGAGCGCCCGTGGCCAGCGCGCCCAAGGCCACGACCAGCCAGAGGCGCGGGCCGACCAGGGCGGCGCTGGCGGCGAGCAGCCCTGTGGCCGCCGCCGCCCCCGCCGTCTCATGGCCCCAGGGCACCCGACGCAGGGTGGGCCGGGGCGGGGCGTCGTCGGCCTGGACGGAGGGGCGGCGGCGGCCGGGGCCGGCGGCCCGGACGGTGATGAAGGCTTTGGAGGCCACGCCCGTGGCCGCCCCGGCGGCCCCCAAGGCGCCGGCCAGGCCGGTGGCGAAGATGACCCAGCGCGCCATGGCGGCGGCGTTGGGGCCGCCGAGGGGCCCGAGGACCACGGTCAGCGCCGTCGTCAGCGCCCGGGGGCCCCCAAGGTCGGCCACGGTCAGCGACCTGAGCCCGCCGGCCCCGACCATGATGGGCACGGCCACGCACCAGCAGGGCACCGCCGCGCCCACTCCTGCCCATATGGCCCATTTGGCCCTCCGTCCTGCCCCTCTCGGCACCGCCGGGGTGGCGGCCAGCACGCACGTGGCGAGCAGGCACAACAGGACCACGGTGGTCGCCGAGTGCACGGCGGCGGTGGTGAGCGAGGCGGAGCTGGGCCAGGCCCGCCGGGGGGCCAGCAGCGAGGTGGTCAGCCCGCCCCGGAACAGGGCCACCGTCCCGCTGCCGATGACCAAGGCGCCGGCTGCCGCCACCGTGCCCAGGGCCACGACTATGAGCCCGCGGCCGATCGGGGCCACCGAGAACAGGGCCAACGCCACCACGGCGACGGCGGCCGGGAGGGCGTGGCCGGGGCCGGCGGCGCCGAACGCCAACGCGCTCAGCAAGCCGGCCGCGCCCAGGCGCGACACCCACCAGGAGATGGCGGCGGCGCGGGCGACGCCAGGCCAGCGCACGAGCCAGCGGTCAATGCTCAGTGCCGCGGGGTCGGGCCCGACCTGAAGGCTCATCTCTCGCCGGCCCATCTCTTGCTGGCCCATCTCTTGCTGGCCCGGCCCCGTTGGGCGAGGCGGCCATGGCCCTGGTCTGGGGCTGCGGGCGCTTCGGCGTCGCTCTTCGCCGCCCTCGGAGCCGCCCATGGCGGCCCCCACCACCAGGACCGTGGCCGCCACCAGGCTCAGCCCGCAGGCCAGGAGGTCGGTCGGAGCGTAATGCGGCAGGCCGCAGAGGGCCACCAGAGCGACCGGCGCCGCCGCCGCCAACGCCAGCCCGGGACGCGCCAAAAGGCGGGCCGATGCCCGCCCTACGTGCCCGGCTGGCCCGTCGGTGCCCAGCGGCAAGACGGTCATCCCGGGGGGCCCGAGACGTCGGAGAGGTTCATGTTCGCTGCTGCCTATTCGGCAGCCGGGGGGTCGCGGTTGAGCGGGAGCCGCCCCGAGGCGGCAAAAACCGGCCGGCCGCCGGGCGTTAGGCCGGTTTTGCGGCCAACGGAGACTTAGTCGCCGACGGAGACGATCTCGACTTCGAGCTGGCCGCTGGGCGCCTCGTAGGTGACGATCGCCCCCGCCTTCTTGCCCATCAGGGCCTGGCCGAGAGGAGAGCCGGGAGAGATCACCGGCGTCCCGGCGTCCCGCTCTTCTATGGAACCGACCAGGTAGCGCTCCACCTCGTCGCCGTCCACATAGCGCAATGAGACTTTGACGCCGGCGGCGACTTCCTCGGACGGGCCCCCGGCCAGGACCTCGACGTCGTCCAGCATGGCTTCGAGCTGGCGTATGCGAGATTCCATCTTGCCCTGTGCGTCCTTGGCGGCGTGATAGTCGCCGTTCTCGGACAGGTCGCCCAGCATCCGCGCCGCTTCGATATGGCGGGCTATCTCGACCCGTCCCCGAGTCTTAAGGTCGTCGAGCTCGGCCTGGAGCCGTTCGTAGGTCGACGCCGACAGCTTCGTAGGTGCCATTGGCGCAGGGTACCAGTGCCAGGTGCCTTGAAGTGTCCCGACCGCCTTGGAGGCAGGTTGACGCCATCGGGCCCGGATGCAATACTAGGAAGGCCAATGAACGCCTGCCCGCCTGCCCGCCGTGCCCATCCGGCTGTAGTAATTACCACCTGACGCCCACCCCTGCGGGTGTGCGTCGCTACGACCGTCCCCGGGGGGCGGTCGTTTTCATGTAACGGGACATCTACCGACAAGGAGGAGCGCCCGCAATTGAGCGCCAGCCCGTCTGCTCACCGCATCGCCGTGGTCGCCGGCGACGGCATCGGACCTGAGGTCATCGCCGAAGCCCTGAAGGTCGCCGCCGCCGCCGGCGCCGAGCTCGACACCGTCAGCTACGACCTCGGGGCCAGGCGCTACTTGGCCACAGGAGAGGTCCTGCCCGACAGCGTGCTCGAAGAGCTCCGGGGCTTCGACGCCATACTGCTGGGGGCCGTGGGGTCGCCCGAAGTCCCCCCCGGGGTGCTCGAGCGCGGCCTGCTGCTGCGCCTGCGCTTCGAGCTCGACCTGTACATAAACCTCCGTCCTTTCCAGGCCCCGGCCAGCGTGGGCGCCGGGGTGCCGGTCGACTTCGCCGTCGTGCGCGAGAACACCGAGGGCTCTTATGCCGGCGAGGGCGGGTCACTGCGGAAAGGGACGGCTGCCGAGGTGGCCACACAGGGCTCGGTGAACACACGCTTCGGCGTGGAGCGTTGTACCCGGTTCGCCTTCGACCTGGCCTCGTCCCGGCGCCACCACCTCACCTTGGTCCACAAGACCAACGTCCTCACCTTTGCCGGGGACCTCTGGCAGCGGGTCTTCAACGAGGTGGCGGCCGAGTACCCCGGGGTCCAGACCGCCTACAACCACGTCGATGCGGCGTGCATTTACATGGTGGAGTCCCCCCAGCGCTATGACGTGATCGTGACCGACAACCTCTTCGGCGACATCCTGACGGACCTTTCGGGGGCCATCGCCGGCGGGATCGGCCTGGCCGCCTCGGCCAACCTCAACCCGGCGCGTAGCGGCCCGTCGTTGTTCGAACCCGTGCACGGCAGCGCCCCCGACATCGTCGGGACGGGCAAGGCCAACCCCAGCGCGGCCATTATTTCGGCCGCCATGATGCTCGACTACCTCGGCCTGGCCGACCAGGCAGCGCGCATCACCAAGGCAGTACGGGGGTTTGTGCCCCCGGCTCCCCTTACCACCAGCCAGTTCGGCGACGAGATATCTGAAAGGGTGTGAACAGCGGTGCCCATCACCAAGACTGACTACATATGGATGGACGGCGAGCTCGTCAATTGGGATGACGCCAACGTGCACATCCTGACCCACAGCCTGCACTACGGCTGCGGTGTCTTCGAAGGCGTACGTGCTTATAAAACAACTGAAGGCGCCGGCGTTTTTCGCCTGACCGACCACATCGCCCGCCTGTTCGCGTCGGCCAAGATGCTGATGATGGAGATCCCCTGGAGCCGGCCGCAGCTGGTCGAAGCGGTGAAGCAGACCGTGGTGGCCAACAAGCTCGAGGAGTGCTACATAAGGCCCATCGTCTACCTGGGCTATGGCGAAATGGGCCTCAACACCCTCAACTGCCAGGTCAACACGTCCATCGCCGTGTGGCCGTGGGGCGCCTACCTGGGGGAGGAGGGGATAGAAAAAGGGGTACGGGTGAAGGTCAGTTCCTGGCGTCGCCACGACCCCAATGCCATGCCCTCGGCGGCCAAGAGCACGGGAATGTACATCAACTCCTCGCTGGCCAAAGCCGAGGCCCTCAAAAGCGGGTACGACGAAGCCGTCCTGCTCTCCCAGCAGGGCTATGTGAGCGAGTGCACGGGGGAAAACGTCTTCATCGTCCGCGACGACCGCGTCATCACACCACCGTTGGCGTCGGGCCCCCTGGCCGGGATAACCCAGGCCTCGGTGCTCACGATCGCCCGGGATCTCGGCATCGAAGTGGAGCATGCCAACCTCTTGCGTAGCGACCTCTACGTCGCCGACGAGGCGTTCATGACCGGCACGGCGGCCGAGGTCGTGCCCATTTCCTCAGTCGACGACAGGCTGGTGGGGGACGGCACGCCCGGGCCGGTGACCAGTAAGATCCAGGACGTGTACAAGGCCGCCGTGCGCGGCCAGGTGGACCGCTACCGGTCCTGGGTCGAGCATGCCCGCTGAGCACGGCCCGGCCGCCAGGCCCGGGGCGGGCCCCCGCCAGGTCGAGATCTTCGACACCACTCTGCGCGACGGCAGCCAGGCGGAGGGCTTTTCGCTTACCGTGGCCGACAAACTGCGGGTCGCCGAGCAGCTCGACCGTCTGGGTGTGCACTACATCGAGGGGGGCTGGCCGGGGGCCAACCCGAAGGACCGCGAGTTCTTCGAGCGGGCGGGGGCGGGCGAACTGGAGCTGGCCGGGGCCAAACTGGTCGCCTTCGGCGCCACCCGCAAAGCGGGCGGCCGGGCGGAGACCGACCCGGTCATGGCCGACCTGGTGGGCGCGGGCACGGGCGTTGTCTGCCTGGTAGCCAAGTCGTCCCCCTGGCATATAACCGAGACCCTGAGGACTACGACGGTCGAGGCGCTCGACATGGTCGCCGACTCCGTCGCTTACTTGCGCAACAACGGCAAGGTCGTTTTTGTCGACGCCGAGCATTTCTTCGACGGGTACCTGGAAGACCCGGGCTTTTCCGCCGACTTCTTACGGGTGGTCGAGCAGTGCGGCGCCACGCCGGTGCTCTGCGACACCAACGGCGGGATGTTGCCCCACCAGGTCGAGATGGCCGTGAGCGAGGCCCGCCGGACCACTTCGGGCGGCCTCGGTGTGCATTTCCACAACGACGCCGGTTGCGCCGTAGCCAATTCCGTGGTGGCCGTCCTCTTGGGAGCCGACCACGTCCAGGGCTGCATCAACGGTTACGGAGAGCGCACGGGCAACGCCGACCTCACCGCGGTGATAGCCAACCTCAGCCTCAAGCTCGGCATCGAGACCATCGGGCCCGAACGCCTGGCGCTGCTCACCCCTGTGGCCCGCCACATTGCCGAGATCGCCAACTTCGCTCCCAACCCCCACCAGCCTTTCGTGGGCCTGTCGGCCTTCGCCCACAAGGCCGGCATACACACCAGCGCCATCGCCCGCGCCCCCGGCGCGTACTCCCACGTCCGCCCCGAGGCGGTCGGCAACACGACCCGTTTTGTCGTCTCGGAGATGTCGGGCCGGTCCTCGGTGGCCCTGAAGGCGGAGCAACTGGGGATCGAGATGAAACTCGACGAGGTGGCCTACGTGGTCGACAGGCTAAAGGAGCTCGAGTACGCCGGCTACCACTTCGAGGTGGCCGACGGCTCCCTCGAGCTGCTGATGAGAGCGGCCACCGGCTGGAAGCAAGCCTATTTCCGCCTCGAGTCCAACCGTGTGGTGACCGATATGAGAGAGGACGGCACCTTCCTCACCGAAGCGCGCATCAAGGTGTTCGTGGGCGACGAGCGCATCATGGAGGTAGCCGAAGGCAACGGGCCCGTGCATGCGCTGGACGCCGCCCTGCGCAAGGCCCTGAGCCCTCGCCACCCCGAACTGGCCCGGATCCACCTCACCGACTACAAGGTGAGGGTCCTCGATTCGTCCACGGGCACGGCGGCGGTGACCCGCGTGCTGATCGACTCGACGGACGGGGAGCGCTCGTGGACCACCATCGGCGTTTCGGACAACGTGATCGAGGCCTCCTGGGAGGCACTTTCTGATTCCATCGTTTTCGGGCTGTTGCACACCGGGGCGACCGAGCACTAGGCGGTAGTTTGGGCGCATGGCTCAACCGGAGTACGTACCGCTCGTGACCAGTGACAGGGTCAGGCCCTCGAGCCGCCTGTCCATCCCCGGCCATTGGTCCCAGGACCGGCCGGCGGAGCTCACCTCTCTCCGCCAGCCCGTAGGGGCCAATCTGGGTGCCACCGGCTCGGACCTGGGCTTCGGGTTGAAGCTGGCCAAACGGGTGGCCCAGCGCGCCGTCCTGAGCGAGGGCGAGGACATTGCCGACGCCATCGCCGGCGGTTTCGCCGCCGGCACCCGCCGCTCGTCGATGTTCCACCGGTCGCCCGTCATTTACGACATGGAATGGGCCTTTACCTTGTGGGGCTTCTTCCCCGGGGCCCCCGAAGACCTCGTCGCCTACCGTCGGCCCATTTTCGCCGGTGCCCATCACGACTATTACCGGCAGCGGGCCATTGCTGACGCCGTTGCCGATAAGGCCCTAAGGATGACACCGGCGCAGGTAGAGGCCGGCCTCAAGGATTGGCGCCAGCTGCTCGTCGCGGCCTGAGGCCGCTGCTCACCCTCCTGTGGCCCTCACCCGCGGTTGAGGGCGTCGATAGCGGCGGCCAGAGCGTCGAGGTCGGCCGGCCCGGCCACGTTGGCTCGAGCGGTGGCGGGCAATGTCCGGCGCACCATGCCCGACAGCTCCGTCCCCGGTCCCAGCTCCACGAACAGCGTGGTGCCCAGGGCGGCCAGGGCGTCGAGGGACTCCCGCCAGCGCACCTGCGAGCAGAGCTGGGCGGACAACAAAGCGGCGAAGCCGTCGGTGTGGGGCCGGGCGTCGACGTTGGCGACTACGGGGCAGCCGGCGCCGGCGAACGCCGTCGCGCTCACAGCGGCGTCGAGGGGCGCCTGCGCCGGCCGCATCAGGGGCGAGTGAAAGGCACCACCGACCTGGAGGGCGATCACGCGTTTGGCTCCCCGCCGGAGCGCCGCTTGCCCGGCCTGTTCCGTGCCCGCCGGGGTCCCGGCCACGACCACCTGTGCCGGCGTGTTGTCGTTGGCCACCCACGCCCCGTCCGCTTCTTGGCAGGCGGCGGCCACCTCGGGCACCCCCAGGCCGAGCACGGCGGCCATCGTCCCCGGGTTGGCGTCGGCCGCCGCCTGCATGGCTTCGCCCCGGGCGCCCACCAGGCGGGCGCCGTCGCTGGCCCGCAGAGCACCCGCCGCCACCAGCGCGCTGTACTCGCCCAGGCTGTGGCCGGCAGTGGCGGCGAGGTCCTCGGGCCCGAAGGCGGCCAGCGGCCCCTGTCGCGCCGCGTCGAGGGCCACCAGGCTGAGGGCGTAGGTTGCCAGTTGTGAGTTGCGGGTGGCCCGCAACGCGTCGGCGTCCGCCTCCAAGAGCAGGTCGGCGATGTCCCGGCCCGTGGCCTCGCTCAGTTGGCCCACGACGGCCCAGGAGGGGTGCTGCTGCCAAGGTGCCCCCATGCCGGGGCGCTGCGAGCCCTGGCCGGGGAAGATCAGTGCCAACACGAGTCACGTATGCTATTCCCTTGAGCACCGGTCCCTTGAGCACCGGTCCCTTGAGCACCGGGCAGGGCCCATGAGCGCTGGGCCTGCGTGTGACGCTTTTGGGGTGTACGTCCACGTACCGTTCTGTCGCCGCCGGTGCGACTACTGTGCCTTTGCCACCTGGTCCGACCGGTACGCGCTGTGGCCCCGCTACGTTGCCGCCTGCGTGGCTGATGCCCGCCGGCTCGAGCGCGGCGGGCCGGCGACGTCGGTCTTCTTCGGGGGCGGGACGCCGTCACTGTTGCCGGCCGACGCCCTCATAGCCGTCTTGGACGCGGTGCGGGAGGGCATCGGCGTGGCCGCCGGTGCCGAAGTGACCGTGGAGTGCAACCCCGAGACAGTCTCGGCCGCCAAACTGGCCGCCTTGCGCTCCGGCGGGGTGACGAGGCTGTCTTTCGGTGCCCAGTCCATGGTCCCCCACGTTCTCGCCTCGCTCGGCCGCCAACATGACCCGGCGTCGGTGGTCGGCGCCGCCCGGTTGGCCGGCGAAGAGGGCTTCGCCGCCGCCTACAGCGTCGACCTGATCTTCGGGGCCGCCGGTGAGACCCTGGCCGACTGGCGTGCCTCGCTGGAGGGCGTGCTCGCCCTGGACCCGGCGCCGGCCCATGTGAGCGCGTACGCCTTGACTGTCGAAGCGGGTACCCCCCTGGCCGCCGAGCCGGGCCGCTACCCCGACGACGACGACCAGGCCGACAAGTACGTCCTGGCCGACCAGGTGCTGGGCGACGCCGGCCTGGGGTGGTACGAGATCTCCAACTGGGCCCGTCCGGGGGCGCAGTGTGCTCACAACCTGCTCTACTGGGCGCAGGGGGAGTACCTCGGCGTCGGTTGTGCGGCCCATTCCCACCTCGTCGGCCCCGATGGGAGCGCCCGGCGGTGGTGGAACGTGCGTACCCCGGAGCGCTACTGCGGCCTGGTCGAGGCGCAAGCCGGTGTGGAGGCGGCGGGGGAGACCTTAGGCCCCGGCCAACGGGCGGCCGAGGCCTTGGTCCTGGGCCTGAGGACGGCGGGCGGCGTCCCCGAGGAGGTCGTCCCCGAGGAGCTTTACGAGTGCGGGCTGGTCGCCCCGGGGCAGGGCCGCCAGGGCTCGGGCCGGGCCGTGCTGACGGTGCGGGGCCGGTTGCTGGCCAACGAAGTGGCGCTCCGCCTGCGTACCCCAGACGAGGCCGGAAGGGCGGGCCGGCTCGCCCGGGCAGAAGGTATTGTTTGCCGGCAGGGAGGCTGAGGTTTGGCAGACGAGGCGGCAAAGGCGGAGGGCGGGGGGCCGGCCGGCGAAGTCGAAGAACTGCCCACGATGCCGCCCGCACCTCGTCGGGACAAGGCCACGCTGAGGTGGGCCACACCCGGTACGGCGCCGGCCCCGGGACGGGAAGCGGGCCGCCGGGCGCGGCCCGCCCCCTCCGCCGCCCCTGCCCCTGTACGCCCCGGGCCGGTCAGTGAACGGCCGACCGCGCCCGTACCTGTCAGTGAACGACCGACCGCGCTTTTGCCCGTCAGTGAACGACCGACGGCGCCGTTGCCCGTCCGGGGGCCCACCCCTCCCGTCCTGGCCCCTCCCCGTCCGCCCGCCCGCCCGGCGCCGCTCGCGCCCGGCCCAGACAGGGACGGCCCAGATAGGGATGGGCCAGATAGGGACGGCCCAGACAGGGAGAAGCCAGACAGGGAGAAGCCAGACAGGGACGAGGAGGTGGGAGGAGCCGGAGGTGGCGGCCGCCACCGGCGCCTGGTGGCCCTGCTCGTGCTGGCGGGTGCCCTGTGTGCCCTGGCCGCGGTGGCCGTGGCTGTTGTCTGGCGCGCCGGCGAGGCCCGCGTCTCACCGCCGACGACGCCGTTGACTTCTTCCCCGAGGCCTTCGCCCGGGCAGCTGTCACCCGAGCAGCTGTTCGACAAGTTGTTGGCCACCAGCGCCGCCGCTCAGCTCCTGGCGCAAGCGGCCGTCGACGGTGCCTGCGGCACCACGCCGCCCCAAAGTACGGCCCGGGGGCGCCTGGAGGCCCAGGTCGGCCAGGCCGACGCGCTCCGCCGCCATGTCCTCCAGGGAGTGCGGGCGGACCAGGCGGCGCTGACGAGCATGCCGGCGGGCCGGGAACTGTCCGCCGACCTGGTCCGGGCCACCGACGCGTCGGTCCAGGCCGACGCCGGCTACCGAGCCTGGCTCGAGGACCTGCAGGCGACGGGCTGCTACAGCGCGCCCACGAACGACGTCCACTACCAGGCGGCCACCGCCGCCTCCCTCGTGGCCAGGCAGGCCCAGGAGCGGCTGGCGGCGGGCTGGGCCGTCATAGCCTCCCGGTCCCACCTCCGTTCGTGGAAGGCGTCGGCTCTTTGACCAGGCGCCGCTTGACCAGGAGACCTTCGCCACGAACGGGCGCAACGAACGGGAAAATTCGCCGCCGGCACCTTAGCTGTGCGTCTCTAAGGGTAAGTTCCTTTCGTGGCAACTGAGCCCATCGAGTGGATAAGCACTCCCGAAGCCTGCGCCCGGCTGGGGGTGACGCTGCGCACCCTGTACCGGTTCATAGACGAGGGACAGCTTCCCGCCTACAAGATGGGCCGGGTGATCCGCCTGCAGGCGCACGAGCTCGACGCCTTCATCGAAAGGGCGCGGATCGTCCCCGGCACCTTGGAGCACCTCTACCCGGACCCCAGGGGTGCGCCCGGAGAGCCCGCCCGGTGAGCCCGGATGGCCGGTGCTGAGGTGCCCCCACCTGCGTTCCCACTCGCCGGGCGGGCGGACCCCGGTTGGCTGGCCGGGTGAGGCTACATTGAAGGGCACACGTGTCCGTAACCGTCACCGTCCCCAATCACCTTATGGCCGGTCTGGTCGGCCCGCTCAACGAGAACTTGCGTTCCGTAGAGGAGGCTTTCGGGGGCGCTCGGATCGTCGCCCGGGGCAACGAGTTCAATATCGACGGCGCCGACGCGGCCGTGGTGGCCCGGCTGGTCGAGGAGCTGAAGCTGCTGCTTGAACGGGGTCAGGTGATCGACCCGCAAGTGGTGGCCCGGACCATCGACATCCTGCGGGCTGACGAGCGGCCCTCCGAAGTCCTTACCGCCGAAATACTGCGCTCGGCCCGGGGCCGTCCCGTGCGGCCGAAGTCGAGCGGCCAAAAGCGGTACGTGGACGCCATTAGTGCCAACATCGTGACCTTCGGCATCGGCCCGGCCGGCACCGGCAAGAGCTATTTGGCCGTGGCCCTGGCCGTGCAGGCGCTGCAAACCAAATCTGTCGACCGGATAATAATGACCCGTCCCGCGGTCGAGGCTGGAGAGCGCCTGGGTTTCTTGCCCGGCGACTTGATGGCCAAGATAGATCCTTACTTACGGCCTCTTTACGACGCCCTGTACGACATGTTGGGGACCGAAGGGGCCCGCCGGTTGCTGGACAACGGGACTATCGAGGTGGCACCGCTCGCCTACATGAGGGGCCGGACGCTGAACGGGAGCTTCATAATCTTGGACGAGGCCCAAAATGCGACGCCCGAGCAATTGAAGATGTTCCTCACCAGGATCGGCTTCGGCTCGAAAGTAGTTGTCAATGGGGACATAACTCAGGTCGACCTGCCCGGCGGCCGTTCCGGGCTGGCCGAACTGGACCAGGTCCTAAGGGACATAGAAGGCATAGCCTTTGTCCGCCTGGGCAGCCGGGACGTGGTCCGCCACCGCATCGTCGCCGACATCGTCTCGGCCTACGATGCCTACGAGTCGGCCGCCAACGCCGACGTCCGAGGGCCCGGGCGACGTGGGGACCAGGGCAGGTAGCCCGGTGACAGTCGAAGTTTTTGCCGCCGACGAACAGAACGACCACCCGGTGGACACTCTGCGCTGGGCTCGTCTGGCGGAAGCCGTGCTGGAAGACGAGGGGCTTTCGGGCGACGCCGAACTGTCGGTGCTGTTCGTGGACGAGATGTCCATCGCCGAGCTCAACAGTAGGTTCCTCGGCAAGGACGGCCCTACCGACGTCCTGGCCTTTCCCATCGACGAGGAGCCCGTGGAGAGCGGCCGGTCGCCTGATTCGGGAGGTACCGGCCCGGGTTTGCCGTCAGAACCGGAGGACGCCCCCGTCCTGTTGGGCGACATTGTCATCTGCCCCGCGGTGGCTTTTCGCAACGCCGGAGAACATGCCGGCAGCTTCGACGACGAGATCGCCCTGCTAATAGTCCACGGCCTGTTGCACCTCATGGGCATGGACCACGACGAAGACGACGAGGCCGAGGAGATGGAAGCCAAGGAGCGCGAGCTCCTGGGCCGCCACCACGGGGCCTTGCGGCCCGAGGCATGGCCGTCGCGGTCCGGGCCGGCCGAGGGCGGTGCCTCGGGCGACGAGGGCGTCCCCGGCCAGGGTGCGCCCAGGCCGGCGACGACCGGGGGGCCGACGGCTACCTCCATGGGGACGGGGCTGCCATCTGACGGGCCGCGGACGCCGCCGCCAAGGCCGGGCGTCGCCGAACCGGAGACCGGCAAGGACGGCGTTGCCGGGGGCGAATAGGGCGATGCTGGCTACGGCGCAATTTTCGGGGACGGATGCCGCACTGCTCGGGGCGGTGCTGGTCCTGATCGTGTTCTCCGCTCTGTTCGCCCTTTCGGAGACGGCCATCACGCGTACCTCCAAAGTGAAGGCCATGGCCCTGGTCGAAGAGCAACGGCGGGGGGCGGCCGCCCTCTACAAACTGGTGGAGCACCCTGAGCGCAACCTGCCGGTCATCCTGTTCGCCCTCCAGATGTGCACCCTGGTCGCGGCCACGATGGTCGGCGTGGTGGCCGACCAGGCGTTCGGGCCCTGGGGAGTGGTCGTGGCCACCCTGTTCGAGGTGGTGTTCATCTTCGTTTTCGCCGAGCTGGCGCCGAAAATATGGGCTGTCCAGCACTCCGAACGTGCCGCCCTGGCGATGGCCCCCTTCCTCCTGGCCGTGGTCAGGTTCCCGCCCTTGCGCTGGGCGACGGTAGGCCTCATAAAGGCCTCGAACCTGGTGTTGCCGGGCCAGGGCTTGAAGGAAGGGCCTTACGTGACCGAGGAAGAGCTCCTGGCCATGGCCGACACGGCCGCGGACGAAGCCGTGATCGAGCGTGAAGAGCGCAAGTTGATCCATTCGATCATCGACTTCGGCGACACCGTGGCCAGGGAGGTCATGGTGCCCCGGCCGGACATGGTGACCGTGCCCTCCACGGCCACCCTGCGCGAAGCGGCCGATATCGCGGCCACGGCCGGTTTCAGCCGCATCCCGGTGTACGGGCAGGGGATCGACGACATCGTCGGCGCCGTCTACGTGAAAGACATGATGCGGGCCGAGCGCGAAGGAAAAGCCGACGAGCCTGTCACCCTCTTCATGCGCCAGGCCCAGTTCTTGCCCGAGAGCAAGCGCGTTGCCGAGGTCATGCGGGAAATGCAGGCGGGTAAACAGCACTTGGCCATAGTGGTCGACGAGTACGGCGGCACGGCCGGCCTGATAACCCTGGAGGACGTGCTGGAAGAACTGGTGGGGGAGATTTCTGACGAGTACGACGTCGACCGGCCCCGTCTCGAACTGCTGGACGACGGGAGCCTCCTGGTGGACGGCCGCCTCTCCATCGACGAGATAAACGAGGTCGCTGGCTTCGAATTGCCGGAGGGAGATTGGGACACCGTCGGCGGGCTCCTCTACCACCTTCTCGGTCACGTCCCCTTAGAGGGCGAGGGGGCTGAGTTCAATGGCCACCGGCTCGTAGCTCAGAAGGTCGAGGGCCGGCGCATCGCCCAGGTCCTGATCGCGCCGGTGCCCCTGTCCAGCGAGACGCCGGCCTCGGGCGCCGACGGGGCCGGTCAGTAGGGATGCGCCCCGCCGACCAAGGCTCGCCCGGGCGACCGCGCTCCGGCCTGGTCACCCTCGTGGGCCGGGCCAACGTGGGCAAGTCCAGCCTCGTCAACACCATGATGGGCCGCAAGGTCTCGATCGTCTCCGACAAGCCCCAGACGACCAGGGGCGCGCTGCGGGCCGTGCTCAGCACGGGCGGGGCCCAGGTCGTGTTGGTGGACACCCCGGGGTTGCACAAGCCCCGGACCCTTCTCGGCCAGCGCCTGAACCGGGCTGCGCTCAACGCCGTCGACGGCGTGGACGTCGTCGTCCTGGTGGTCGACGGCAGGTCCGGGGTGGGCGGCGGTGACCGCTTTGTGGCCGACCGGCTGAGCCCGCCCGACCGTCATGTCTGCGTGGTCAACAAGGTCGACGGCATGCCTCGGGGCGCCGTCCTGGCCCAACTCCAGCTCGTCGGCGAGTGGGGGTTCGAGGAGTACTTCGCCGTTTCCGCCCGCACCGGGGCCGGCGTCGGTGAGCTCGTCGCCGCCCTGGCCAGGAGGCTCCCGGAAGGGCCGCCGCTCTACCCCCCTGAGGCGGCCCGGTCACCGGACGTCGGCGGGCTGGCCACGGGCGAGGCCGACCAACGCCAGTGGCTGAGCGAGCTCGTCCGGGAGCAGTTGCTGGCGGTCACCCGGGAGGAGCTGCCTTACAGCATCGCCTGCCAGGTGACCGACTGGGACTGGCCCTACCTGCGCTGCGAAATCCTGGTCGAACGCGGCTCGCAAAAGGGGATGGTCATCGGCCACGGTGGCGCCGTGCTGAAAAAGGTCGGGTCGGCGGTCCGCGCCCAGCTGCCACCGGGCGCCTATGTCGAGTTGTCCGTGCGGGTGGCCCAGGACTGGCAGCGCAAGCCCGAGATGCTGGACCGCTTGGGCCTGTGATGACGGCCGTCCGGTAATGACCCCCGTCCTTGGGCGAGCCGGGACCTTCCATGGGAGGTAGCAGCCCCGTTTATATCGAGACGGGAGCCAAGCGGGTCTTTGCCTGCAGCCTCGAGTGGCCCGGTCTGTGCCGGGTGGCCAAGACGGAGGAGGCCGCCCTTCTGGCCCTGAGCGGGTACGCGGGCCGGTACGCGGCGGTGGTGGCCGGGGCGGGAGCCCCGGCCGGGCCGGGCTCACAGGCGGGCTGGGTGGTGGTCGAGCGTGTGCCCACCCGCTCGGGGGGAGCGGACTTCGGAGCCCCGACCACCGTCCTGGAGCGGGACTACCAGCCCGTGAGCACTGAGGAGGCGGCACGCACCTCGGCTCTGCTGACTGCCGCCTGGGAGCTGTTCGACGAGGTCGTGGCCGGCGCTCCCGCGTCCTTGCGGAAAGGCCCGCGCGGCGGCGGGCGGGACCGGGACGCCATCGTGGGCCACGTGGCCGCGGCGGAGCAGATGTTCGCGCAAAGGGTGGGCTTCAAGCTCCCCGCGCCGGGACCGGGCGAGCGAGCCGTGATCGAAGCCAACCGGGCTGCCATCCTGGATTGGTGCCGGGGCGGACAAGCTCTGGCCACGGCTAGGTCGGGCTGGCCCCCGCGCTACGCCGCCCGTCGTCTGTTGTGGCATGTCCTGGACCATGCCTGGGAGATCGAGGACCGCTCCCCGGGGACCGAAGACCACTCCCCGGAGACCGAAGACGGGCGTCAATGACGGTCCCGACGCCGCTGAGCGTGCCCCCGTTGCCGGAGCAGTAGCTTGCCAAGAATGGATCTGGACGGTATTGACCCTCAGCGCCTGCCCCGTCACGTCGCCTGCGTCATGGACGGCAACGGGCGGTGGGCGACGAAAAGGGGGCTGCCGCGCACCGAGGGCCACCGGGCCGGGGAAGAAGCCTTGCTGGACGCGGCCAAAGGGGCGGTCGAACTGGGCCTCGAGTGGTTCACGGTGTTCGCCTTTTCGACCGAGAACTGGCGCCGCCCTCATCAGGAAGTCCGTTTCCTGCTGAGCGTTATCGCCGACGACCTGCTCACCCGTAGGCGGGACGAACTGCACGACCTGGGCGTCCGTATCCGCTTCGCCGGCCGGCGGGACTGGAGGGTCCCGGGGTGGATACTGCGCCGCATGGACGAGACAGCCGAACTGACCAGGCACAACAAGGCTATGACCCTGACGGTGGCGTTCAACTACGGGGGCCGGGCGGAGATCGTGGACGCGGCCCGCGCCCTCGTCGCCGAGGGCGTCAAGGCTTCACAGGTGGACGAGCGGGCGTTGCGCAGGCACTTCTACCTGCCCGAGATGCCCGACCCCGACCTTTTCATCAGGACATCGGGGGAGTACCGCATCTCCAACTTCTTGCTGTGGGAGATCGCTTACAGCGAGCTGGTCTTCATGGACGTGCTGTGGCCGGACTTCCGCCGTGAGCACCTGCGCGACGCGGTGCGTGAGTACCAGCAGCGAGAGCGGCGCTTTGGGCTGACCAGGGGGCAGCGCGACCACGACGGCCTGCCCTCGTAGTTCACGGGGCGGGACGAGCGGCCTGCCGGCCGAGCAAGCGAGGCCTGTGGCCCTGGCCGGCGTGCGAAGATAGTTACAGCTATGTCGTTATATCGCGACCGTGGGGTCGTGCTGCGGACGTACAAGCTGGGCGAGGCAGACCGGATAGTGGTCCTGCTGACGCCCGGTCACGGCAAGGTGAGGGCGGTGGCCAAGGGTGTCCGGCGTACCAAGAGCCGCATCGGGGGCCGTCTCGAGCCCCTGAGCCATGTGGAGCTGCTGCTGTACGAAGGGCGCGAGCTCGACATAGTTAGCCAGGCGGAGACGATCGAACCGTGGCGACAGCTGCGCGAAGACCTGGGTTGCCTGTCCCAGGGGTTGGCCATGGCCGAGGCCACCGAGCAGGTGGCCCAGGAGCGCGAGTCCTCCGAAGCCCTCTACCGGATGCTGGTGGGAGCCCTGCGGGCCCTGGTCCGCCAGCCTGGCCCGCTGGTCCTGGCGTCCTTTTACTGGAAATTGCTCTCCCTGGACGGCGCCGGGCCCATGCTCGACTGCTGCGCCAGCTGTGGGGCGGGCCCCCCGGCCGTCAACCTGGTCGCCTTCGACATCGCCCAAGGTGGGGCGCTGTGCCGAGACTGTCGCCAGGGCCAGCCGCTCAGCCCGGCCGCCCTCGAGCTGCTCGGCTGGGTGCTGGGCGGCCAGTTGGCCCGGGCCTTGGCCCTGCCGGCCAGTGTGGTCACGGGCGAGGTCAGCCACCTCGCCACCATCTCTTTGGAGCACCACCTGGAACGGCACCTGCGGGCCATGCACGTCTTGGACATCTCCTAGGCGGCCGCTCACCGGGAAGGGACGGCCGGCGCAGGTCGGCGACGGGCCCACTAGCCTTTCAACATGCCTATTTCCATGGAAGAACTGGTCCGCCTGTGCAAAGCACGCGGCTTTGTTTTCCCCTCGGCCGAGATTTACGGCGGTTTCCGCTCGACCTATGACTATGGGCCGCTCGGGGTGCTCATGGCCCGCAACGTCAAGGAGGCCTGGTGGCGCTCGATGGTCCAGCTGCGCCAGGAGGTGGTCGGCCTCGACGCCGCCATCCTGTCCAGCCCGAAGATCTGGGAAGCCTCGGGGCACCTGAAAAACTTCACGGATCCTTTGGTCGACTGCCGGTCGTGCAAACAGCGCTGGCGAGCCGACCAGATGCCGGCCACCGAGGACGGCAAGCTGAAATGCCCCAATTGTGGCAGTACGGACATCACCGAGGCGCGGCCGTTCAACTTGATGTTCAAGACCTTTGTGGGCCCGGTGGAGGACGAGGGGTCCGTCGCCTACCTGCGTCCCGAAACCGCCCAGGGCCATTTCGTGAACTTTGCCAACGTCCTACAGACTGAGCACTTGCGGCCGCCTTTCGGCACGGCCCAGATCGGCAAGTCGTTCCGCAACGAGATCACGCCGGGCAACTTCGTGTTCCGCACCCGTGAGTTCGAACAGATGGAACTGGAGTACTTCGTCCCGCCCGCCGATTCGCCGCGCTGGTTCGAGTACTGGTGCAAGGAGCGCTTCGAGTGGTACGTGCGCCTCGGTATACCCCGGGACATGTTGCGCCTGCGCCCGCACACCCCCGAGGAGCTGTCGCATTATTCGGCCGGGACCGCAGATGTGGAGTTCGAGTTCCCATGGGGGTGGGGCGAGCTGGAAGGCATCGCCAACCGGACCGATTTCGACCTGAAGGCCCATGCCCAGGCGAGCGGAGAGGTGCTCGAATATTTCGACCCGGCCACCGGTGAGCGTTATGTGCCTCATGTCATCGAGCCCGCCGCCGGCGTGGCCCGCACGATGATGGCGTTCTTGATCGCCGGTTACACCACCGACGAAGTCGCCGGTGAGCCGCGCACCGTGCTGCGCCTGCACCCGCGCCTCGCCCCCTACCAGGTGGCGGTGTTACCGCTGTCGAAAAAGGACACGCTGTTACCGCTGGCCGAGGACGTCTTGGCCCTCCTCCAGCCCGTGGCCATGTGCGATTACGACGTGACCCGGGCCATTGGCCGGCGCTACCGGCGCCAGGACGAGATCGGCACCCCGCTATGTGTCACGATCGATTTTGCCTCCCTCGACGACAAGGCGGTGACGGTGCGGGACCGTGACTCGACGGCTCAGGAGCGGGTGCCGATCGACCGCCTGGTGGAGACCGTCACTTCTCGCCTCGCCTGGTAGCCCGGGGCCGGTAGCACCGGGACGGCGGGCCCGGGCGGGACCGCCCCGGGCGCGCCCGGCCCTGACTTGTCACTGGGGAGACTTAGTCTCTGCCCATGGGGATCGTTGCCGAGGACGTCGAACGGGTCAGGTCGGCCACCGACCTCGTCGCCCTCGTCTCCGAGCGGGTGGCGCTGCGCCGGGTGGGGACGCAGTGGGTGGGACTATGCCCCTTCCACGGTGAAAACACCGCCTCGTTCTCCGTCAACGGAGAACTGGGCGTTTACTATTGCTTCGGCTGCCAGGTGCGGGGCGACGCCATTTCGTTCTTGCGCGAGAGCGAGCACCTGGACTTTGCCGCGGCCGTCGAGACACTGGCGGCCCGGGCCGGCATAACTCTGCGCTATGACGGCGAGGACCACAGCGGCGGTACGCACAAAAGGGCTACCGAGCTCACCGAGGCCATGGAACGGGCCGTCGCCTGGTACCACGCCCGCCTATTGGGGGCACCCGACGCCGCCGACGCTCGGAAGTACCTGCGCAGCCGGGGCTACGACAGCGACACCGTGAAGCAGTACCGCCTGGGCTGGGCGCCCGCCGGCTGGGACGCCTTGGTGGCCAACGCCGGGGTGGCCGGAGAGCTCCTGGTGGCCACCGGCCTGGCTTACCGCAACAAGGTGGACCGCCTCAATGACTCTTTTCGTGCTCGCGTCCTGTTCCCGATCTTCGATGCCGCTGGCCGGCCGGTGGGCCTGGGCGGGCGCGTCCTGCCCGGTGGGAGCGGGCCCAAGTACAAGAACACGCCGGCGACGCCCATATACGACAAGAGCCGGGTGCTGTACGGGCTCAACTGGGCCAAGGGGACCATTGTCGAGCGGGGCCGGGTGGTGGTGTGCGAGGGCTACACCGACGTGATCGGCCTGCACCGCGCCGGTGTCAGCGAGGCGGTGGCCACCTGCGGCACCGCTCTGGCCGAGGGGCACATCAAGTTACTGACCGGCTTTTCCCGCGGCATCGTCCTGGCTTATGACGCCGACCCTGCCGGCCAGGGCGCGGCCGAGCATTTCTATGACTGGGAGCGCCGCTTCGACGCCGAGATCTCGGTTGTCGCCCTGCCCTCGGGCGCTGACCCCGCCGACCTGGCGCAAAGCGACCCCCAGCGCTTGCGCGACGCCGTCTCCGAGGCCAGGCCCTACCTCGGCTTCCGTCTCGAGCGCCTCTTCGCCGCCGCCGACCTCCGCAATCCGGAGGGCCGGGCCCGAGCGGCCGAGGCCAGCGTGGCCCTGATCTCCGAGCACCCCGACCCCTTGGTCCGCGACCAGTACCTGATGCAGGTTTCGGCCGGTGCCGCCTCAGCCCTGAGCAGCTGCGGTCGCTGCCCCGCCCGGCCCCGCCCGGCCCAGGCCAGCCCGGTACGGCTCGGTCTCCCCAAGCCCGTCCCGGCACCGCTCGGCCCGGCGCTGGACCGGGCCCGGCCGGCCCCTCCCCGGGGCCAGCCCAGAGCCGACCGCAGAGCCGGCCGGCGTTGCCGCGGCCCGAGCTCGAGGCCCTGCGCCTGGCCGTCCACCGTCCCGACCAGGTGGCGGGCCGTCTGCGGCCCGTGCTGTTCAGTTCGGACCTGGCCCGGGCCACGTTTGGTGAGCTGGCGCGGGCGATGACCTTCCACGGCGCCCTGGAGTCGGCCCCGCCCGAGGTGGCCGACCTGCTCGGCCAGTTGGCCGTGGTCGACAGCAAGGAGGACGCCGACGACGTCCTGCGGCGCCTGGTCGAACAGGCGGCGGCACGCGCCCTGGAGGAGCTGCGCCGGGAGGCCAGGAGCAGCACCCCGAGCTCCAGTCACGCCGAGCTGGCCAAGCGGGCCGCCGCGCTCCAGCTGGGACTGCAGGCGCTGCGCTCGGTGGAGCCCGGGCCGGACTACGAGGCCCGGTTGGCGGCGGCGGAGCAGCAATTGTCAGATTTCCTACATGGAAGCCCTAGCATGGCTGCTGCGGAACCCCGGTCTGATCAGAGAGAGGCTCTGGAGAAACTGTGAGAGCGCCTTTCACAGCCTCAGGTGAGCCAACGCCTGAGTTCATGGCCTTGTTGATATTAGGCCGGGAACGTGGTTTCTTGACGCC
Source organism: Acidimicrobiales bacterium (assembly GCA_052325485.1). Classification (GTDB taxonomy): domain Bacteria; phylum Actinomycetota; class Acidimicrobiia; order Acidimicrobiales; family Palsa-688; genus Fen-671. Next base: position 54,519 of record JBKQUU010000312.1, read on the forward strand.
ACACGACTTGATGGCGGTGCTCGAGGGCGTCGAGCTGCGGACCGAACTGATCTCGGCGGTGATCGGCAGGGTGACCGCCGAAGGTATCGAATGGCGGGAGCCGAAAGAGCTTCTTTCCGACGAGGGCCTGGACAACCTGGTGGCCGAGGTGGCCCCGGTCGTCGCGGAGCAGGAGAGGCTGGACGGCCTGGCCCGTCGCCGCTTGTTGCGCAAGAAGGCGCGAGAGCCTTTCCGCACCGGGGGGCGCCTGTCGGTGGCCGGCCTTCAGCTTGAGATCGGTGCTGTCACCCCGGGCAGCTCGGACTCGGTGCGGGCCTATCTGAAAGAGATCGGCAAGGTGCGCCTGCTTTCCGGTGAGCAGGAAGTCGCTTTGGCCCGCTGCGTCGAGCGGGGCATAGCCGCCACCCGCCGCTTGGAGGAGCGCGAGCAGCGGGCGAGCCAAAGCGCGGCCGGGTCGCGCGGCGCCCGCCAACGCGCCCTCGAAAAGCAGCGCGAAGCGGACGAGCGCGTTAGGGCCGAGGGCATCGTGGCCCGCCAGGTCCTGGTCGAGGCCAACCTGCGCCTGGTCGTCTCGGTGGCCAAGTGGTACCGCAACCGGGGCATGTCGTTCCTCGACCTCATCCAGGAAGGCAACCTGGGGCTGATGCGCGCCGTCGACAAGTTCGACTACACCAAGGGCTTCAAGTTTTCGACCTACGCCACCTGGTGGATCCGCCAGGCCATCAGCAGGGCCATCGCCGACCAGGCCCGTACCATACGCATCCCGGTCCATATGGTCGACAACATCAACGCCGTTGTCCGGGCGCAGCGCGGCCTCCTGCAGGAGACAGGGCGGGAGCCGACCATCGACGAGGTGGCCAAGCGGGCCGAGATGACTGCGGACAGGGTGCGCGAGATTTTCCGCATCAGCCAGGACACCGTGTCCTTGGAACAGCCCCTGGGCGAAGACGCCTTCAACCTCTCCGACACCCTGGAAGACGACGCCGCCCTGGCCCCCAGCGAGGCGGCGGCACAGGCGATGCTCACCGAAGCCGTCCGTAACGTCCTGGCCGACCTGTCAGAGCGGGAACGCAAAGTGGTCCGCCTTCGCTTCGGCCTCGACGACGGCCAGGCCCGGACGCTGGAGGAAGTCGGCAAGGCCTTCGGTGTGACCCGCGAGCGGGTCCGTCAGATCGAGTCCAAGAGCCTGGCCAAGCTTCGTCAGCCTCTGCGCAGTGGCCAGCTGCGCGACTACCTGGACGAGTAGGGGCCGCTGGTGGCCGCACCCGCGCTCACGCCGGGCAGGGGCATGGTCGCACCAAGTCCTGGCGGCCGGTGCCGAGATGGTAGCGTGGCCGAAAGTTTTCCGGGGTAGCTCAACCGGCAGAGCGGGTGACTGTTAATCACTAGGTTGAGAGTTCGAGTCTCTCCCCCGGAGCTCTGGACGGGGCCAGGTCAGAGGGCCGATTTGCCCTCTGACCTGCTGTAATACATGACGGTAGTTACACCTTGGTGACCGTAGTTGACCGCTGACGCGTGTCCTGTGCGTGTCACGCGTGTCCTGTCTGCGTCAAATCTCGTCGCGCGTCGAGGTTTACGAGCGTGCCCATTGCCGGTGAATTGGCCGTCTTTTCCCGCAGCGCGTCGAGCTGGTCTGAGAGCTTCGCCTGGACGCCCTCAAAGAGGTGGCCGTAAACACGCAGAGTGAAGGCGGCGTCGCTGTAGCCCATGCGCTGGGCCACGGCCAATGGGTTGGCTCCTAAGTCGATGAGGAGGCTGGCATGACTGTGCCTCAAGTCATACGTGCGGATGGTTGCCGGCAGCCCGGCGGCTCGCAGCGCCGGCAGGACAACGTTCTCCCTGAAGTGGTCCCGGTGGAGGGGGTTGTGCTGGCGGGTCTGGAAGAGCCAGGTGTCCCGGTTGCGGTCGGCTCTCGGCGCCAACATCGCCGCCAGGTCGTCACAGAGCCAGGCCGGGATAGGCACGGTGCGGTCACCGGCATCGGTCTTGGGCGGTCCTTCGACCATGCGCCAAGGCTCGTCGCCGTACCCATGGACGGGCATCAGGGTTGACCTGACGCTGACGGCGTGGCGCACGAAGTCAACGTCTCGTACCCGGAGCCCGCATAGCTCGGCCGGGCGCAGCCCCGCGAACACGAGCAACCAGACCGCCGGCTTGTAGGGATCTCGGACGTGGGCCACGAGCTGGTGCACCTGTTCCATGGTGAGGGCCCCGTCGCCTTCTCGCACCTTGCGCCGGCGCACCCTCACCTCGTGCCCGGCGGCGGGGTTCTGGGCGAGAGCTTTGGACTTGACAGCGAAGGCGAGGATGAGCGACAGCACGCTCAGGCACTCGCGGAGCATCTTGGGCCCGAGGCCCGCTTGCCGGCGGTCGGCCAGCCATAGCTCCACCGTAGCGAAGTCGATCGAGCCCACCCTCCGGCGGCTGAAGTAGGGCAGGACGTGGCGGTCGAGCCGAGCCCGGTAACTGCAGCGGCTTGACGGCCGGAGGCCGCTTGTCGATGCCCACCACGTCTCTGCCCAGTAGTCGAAGCGGACCCGGGCGTGGGCCGGGTCGACGTACTCACCCCGCAGGAGGTCGCCGCCCAAGCCGGCGAGGAAACGCCTGGCGTCTTCCAGGCGGTCGAACGTTTGGGACCTGGTGCGTCCGTTCGGGTCCCGGTAGCGGGCACGGTAGCGGCCGTTCTTCTGTTTTTGGATGGTGCTCACTTGTCTTCCCCCTGAGGTGGGCGTGCGGGCGTGCTGCCTTGGCACGCGGCCGTTGGGACTGGGTGCTGAGAGAACTTCCTGTGCAAGCTCTGGTAGGGGATGCCCGTGGCCGTCCCGACGCGGCGCTAGCCGCAGCCCGCGTTGTGGGCCGCGATTACTGCACTGTCGAACCGTGCCTGCGCCTGGGCCATAAGTCTGCCAGCTTGGGCAAGCCGCTGCAGCAGTCCCTCCTCCGGGACGCACTGGGCCGCCCGGGGCAGGACAACCTCCTCCGGCTCGTCGCCGAACAGCCGGAGGGGCTCAGGCGCTGCGGCCATGCCGGGGCTCTGGGAGCGGGCCGACCTCCGGCTGGCGGGCGTTGTCCAGCCAAGCGGCGATCGAGGCCGGGTCGAACCTCACGAACCTTCGCCATTTCAGGTACGGGACCCTCTTCTCGGCGACGAGGCGTCGCACGTGGTGCTCGGTCACGCCGAGGTGCTCGGTCACGCCGAGGTGCTCGGCCAACTGCTCGATGTTGAGCAGACGGGGAAGTGCTTCGGGGTTGGGCATCGTTGCCTCCTGTGGCTGCCTTTATGGCTCCCGCAATAGTGGCACTGAAATCTAAGTGCCGCGTGCCTTCCGTTACCGTCCGTAATTGCCTGTTATTGTCCGTCTCGTGCCACCACGTGCCACCAGCGCACGCCCAGGGACATCTACGGACCTCAAGATTTTTTTTCCAAAGGTCACCGCTCATCGGTAGCCATCAGCTTCCCAGACCGGGGTTTCGCTCCGCCTACTGCTCCAAACCGTCGGCGTGCTGCTCATCGCCAAGGCTTCCAATCAATACCACCGCCCTCACCCTGGCCCACGACGGGGCCTCTGTCTTGACCGTTACTGACCGCTATTTACCACTCGCAAAATAACTGTTCACGTCACGCGGCACAGGCTGTATAAAGACAAAGTCTTTGGGAACACGTTTGCAACCTTTGGTTGCGAGTATGGCCCGGCCGGCGCGGCGCTATTAGAGAGAGGTGGTGGGGGCCGGTGGCGTGGATGGCGATGATGGGCCTCGGTTCCGTGGGCTACCACGAGCACACCGTGGCGGGGCGGGGCGACGACCCGACGGCGGGGGCTTTGGAGTACTACGCCTCCCGGGGCGAGACGCCCATGGCGTGGGGCGGGGCCGGGGCGGCCTGGCTCGGCCTGAAGGGCGAAGTGGACCTGGACGAGTGGAGAGCTGTCTTCGGGCCCGGCGGGGCGCACGACCCCGTGAGTGGTGAGCGCCTGGTGGCCTGCCTGCGCCCGGGGATGGAGCTGGTGGTCAGCCCACACAAGAGCGTGGCCGAGCTCGGGGTGATCGGCCGGGCCGAGCACATGCACCAGATCGTGGACGCCGAGAGGGACGCCACCATGGCCTACCTGGACGATGTGGTGATGGACCGCGGCGGCCGGCGGGGCCGCTCCCAGGAACGCACCCCCACCGGAGGTCTCACGTGGGCGGTGTCCCGCCATGCCACTACCAGAGCGGGCGACCCCCAGGTCCACGACCATGTCCTCGTGGCCAACGTCGTGGCCATGGGCGACGAGCGTGGTGGTTGGAAAGGTTTGGACACCGGGCAGTTGCGTGACCACCTCCATGCCGCCACCGCCGTCGGGCGCATGGCGGGGGCCGC
>JBKQUU010000313.1:0-15774 GCA_052325485.1 Acidimicrobiales bacterium
ATTTCACCCAAATGGTACGGGCGGTGGAGGACGCTACCTACCGCAAGGGCTACCGGGTACTGCTGTGCAACACCGACGAGGACCCGGCCAAACAGCGGGATTACCTGGACGTGCTCGCCGCTGAGCGGGTGGCGGGGGCCATCATCTCGCCCACTGATGCCGACGCGCCGGAGATCAGCGAGCTGATCGACCACGGCACGTCCGTCGTAGCCTTCGACAGGGCGGTCGTCGACCGGCGCGCCGATGCCGTCTTGGCGGCTAACGCCGAGGGGGCGCGGATGGGCACGGAGCACCTGCTCGCTTGTGGCCACACCACGGTGGGTTTCGTGAGCGGCCCGACACGGGTCGAAACCGCCGCCGAACGCCTGAAGGGCTACGAGCAAGCGATGTCGGCCGCCCGGCGGCGCCCTTTGGTGGCCTACGGCGACTTCCGCTCCGAAGGTGGCGTTGCCGCCACCAGCGAGCTGCTCGAAGCCGGGGCGACCGCCATCCTGGTAGCCAACAACCTAATGACGGTGGGCGTCCTCCATGCCATCAAGGAAGCCGGCATGCGAGTGGGCGAAGACGTCTCGCTGGTTGCCATCGACGACCCACCGTGGGCCGAGCTAACCGACCCGCCGCTCACGACGCTCGGCCAGCCTGTGCGGGCCATGGCCGATGCCGCCGTCGAGCTGTTGTTCGCCAGGCTCGAAGGGGGCCGCAAGCGTCGCAAGGTCAGGGTGTTCGAGTTCGAACTGCACCACCGCGGTTCCTGTCGGACAGGCGGGACCTGAATGGCAGCACAGGTCCGGTCAGCCGTCAGGTTTGTGGTGGAGCCTGAGAAAGTCGTAAGCGCCGGAGGGTGGCCGGTGGCTCGCCGCTATGTGGGGGACGACCGCGTGCACATTTCGCTACCGGTGGGCGGGATCGGCACGGGGACGGTGGGTTCCGGGGGGCGGGGGCAGTTCCGCGACTGGGAGCTCGAGAACCATCCGTCGAAAGGGTCGACATCGGAGCTCACCTTCTTGGCCTGTCGCGTGCAGGGCTCCGGGACCGCTCCCCAGGCGCGGATCTTAGAGGGAGATCTTTTCGAGCAAGAAGTGGAGGGCGCCCTGGGCTCGGGGGCGGCGTTGGCCGGGTTGCCCCGGTTCGCGGGGTGCGACTTCGAGTCCACCTACCCATTTGGTCGAGTGCTCCTCGCCGACCTCCACTTTCCCGTGCGGGCCAAGGTCGAGGTGTTCAACCCGCTGGCCCCCGGGGACGAGGACCTGAGCAGCCTGCCTCTGGCCGTGGTCACCGTGACCCTGGAGTCTGTGGCCGACGAGGCGCTCGAATGCAGCCTGATGCTGTCGGTAGAGGCGCTCGTCGGTCACTCCCGCCGAGGCCAGGGGCGGCTGAGCCGGCCCTTGGCGGCGCCGCGGTCGGAGGGAGGGCTGCAGGGTTACCTCATGTCCGACGAAGATCTCGAACCAGGCCACGAAGAGTGGGGCACCATGGCGGCGGCAGTCCTGGGCGAGGGCAGCTGGCTTGGCCCGACTTGGGGAGTGGGGAAGTGGAACCAGGGCCTGCTGGCCATGTGGAGGGGTTACGTCGAGACTGGCGAGCCTAACGCGGGGGTCTTCGGCGTGGGGAGCGCAGTGCCGGCGGCAACGTACGGCTCCTCCGTGGCCGGCACCATGGGCGCCAAACGCCTCCTGGGCCCTCACAGCACCACCGAGGTCGTCTTCTTGTTGGGATGGCACTTCCCCAACCGCCGCTCCTGGTTGTGGGGTGGGCGCGGCCCCGGCGGGGTGGCCGGCCCCGACACAGTTGGGAACTATTACACGACAGGCTTCGCCGATGCCTGGGACGTGCTCAGGGGACAAGCGCACCGTTTGCCGGATCTCAGAGCGGTCACCGAACGGTTCGTGTCCTGCTTTTGGTCGACCGACCTCAGCCCGGCCACCAAAGAAGCCGCTTTGTTCAACCTGAGCACCCTGAGGAGCCAGACGTTGTTCCGCACCGCCGACAGCAGCCCACTGGCTTGGGAGGGCTGCCTCGACGACGCCGGGAGCTGCCTCGGGTCTTGCACCCATGTCTGGAACTACGAGCTCGCCACCGCCTTCCTCTTCTCCTCTATGGCCCGCCAGATGCGAGAGCTGGAGTACCTGCACGCCACTGCCGACGACGGGGCCATGAGCTTCCGGATCATGCTCCCTTTGAGCAGAGCGCGGGAGTACGCTCAGGTCGCCGCCGACGGGCAGTTCGGTTGCGTGGTCAAGCTCTTCCGGGAGTGGCGGCTGTCCGGCGACGACGGATGGCTGAGGAAGCTCTGGCCGGCGTGCCGGCGTTCAGTCGAGTTTGCCTGGACCAAAGGGGGCTGGGACGAGGACCGCGACGGCGTGGCTGAGGGCGCCCAGCACAACACCATGGACGTCGAGTACTTCGGCCCCAACCCGGAGGTCCAGACCTGGTACCTGGCGGCGTTGAAGGCGGCCGCCGTTATGGCGGAAGCCGCCGGCGACCCCGAGTTCGCCAAGACGTGCCAGGAGATGTTCGCCCGCGGGGCCGCCTCGACCGAAGCGGTCTTGTTCAATGGGCAGTACTACCAGCAAAAGGTCATGCCGCCGGGCGATTTCTCCCGGGTGGCCCCCAGGTTGCGGCACACCAACATGGGGGCGGAGGACCCTGACAAGCCTGAGTTCCAGATCGAGGACGGCTGCGTCATCGACCAACTCCTCGGCGACACTTACGCCCGCCTGGTGGGGCTTGGCCCCGTGCTCGACGCCGGCCACGTGGCCGCCGCCTTGCACAGCATCCACCGCCTGAACTACGTGGAAGACTTCGGCGATTGGACCAACTGCATGCGCACCTACGGCGTGCGGGGCGAGCGGGGCCATATAGTCCTCTCGTACCCGAACGGGCTGCCTGAGCATCCCATGCCATATTGGTCCGAGGTGTGGACGGGCCTCGAGTACGTTTATGCCCTCGGCCTGGTCCAGGCCGGGGAAACGGAACTGGCCGAAGACGTCGTAAAGGCGGCGCGGGAACGCTTTTCGGGTGCCCGCCGCAACCCCTTCGACGAGATGGAGTGCGGCCACCACTACGCACGGGCCATGTCGAGCTGGGGGCTCATCGTGGGCCTGACCGGGTTCGGTTACGACGGTCGGCGCGGGGTGATGAGCTTCGCCGAGGCGCCGCGGACCACGCGCTGGTTCTGGTCCAGTGGTGCGTCCTGGGGCGTGCTGGCCCAGACCGTCGAGGCGTCGGGTGCCCGCCGCGCCCAGCTCGAAGTCGTTCACGGCGCCGTGCGGGTCGAGCGGGTGCACATCGGCGCCGCGGTGTTGTCCCCGCCGTCGCCCGGGGTGCTCGTCGCCGGCGCCACCTACGATCTCTCACCGGAGGGCTGAAGCCATGCCAGCAGATTTTGGTTGTTCATCACGACTGGGCGCGGCCCGTCTGGGCCGGGCCGAAAGTCGGGCCATAACCGCGGAGAACCCGTCCGGGCAACGGGGCGGCGGGGGAAGGGCGACCGAGGGTACCGGGGCCAACGCGGCCCGGGACCTGGGCGCCGGGTGGAAGGTTTCGCCCAGCCGGGCCGTCCCGGCCGGTGAGACGCTGGAGCTGGCTGCCATCGAGGGACAGGGAGTGATCGAGCACCTTTGGCTCACCACTCGGCCTGACGCCTGGCGTTCGATGGTCCTGCGCATGAGCTGGGACGGCGCCGACGAGGCGCCGGCAGTGGTGGCCCCGCTGGGGGACTTTTTCTGCCAGGGCTGGGCAGAGTTCGCCCCGCTGGTGTCCGAACCGATGGTGGTGGCCCCCCACGGCGGCATGAACTGCTACTTCCCGATGCCTTTCCGTAAGTCCGCCCGCATCAGCATCGAGAACCTCGGGCCCGCCGAGCAGGTGGTCTACTACCAAGTCGACTATGGGCTGGGAGAGATCCCCGACGACCTGGGCTACCTGCACGCCACGTGGCGGCGGGCGAACCCTGTCCCCGCCGGCGAGGTGTTCACGATCCTCGACGGGGCGGCCGGCCGCGGCAGTTACGTCGGCACCTACCTGGCGGTCGGGGTGAGCTCGCCTGGTTGGTGGGGCGAGGGAGAGGTGAAGTTCTTCTTCGACGACGATCCTTACCCGACCATCTGCGGGACGGGCACGGAGGACTACTTCGGCGGGGCCTGGGACTTCGAGGTGCCGGGCCAGGGGTACTCGACGTACTCGTCGAGCTTCCTCGGGCTGCACCAGGTCATCCGCCCGGACGGCCTGTACCGTTCGCAGACCCGCTTCGGCATGTACCGCTGGCACCTTCCCGACCCGGTCCACTTCGAGCGCAAGTTGAAAGTGACCATCCAGGACCTGGGCTGGCGGCCCGATGGCCGCTACCTGCGGCGATCTGACGACATGGCTTCGGTGGCCTACTGGTACTCCGAAGATCCGGCGGGCATAAAAAGCGCTTTGTCCCTGGACGTGCTCGAGGTCTCGAGCCTGCCCACCCGGGGCCCCGGGCAATGAGGACCGGGACAATGAAAATTGGCATTGACAGCTACTGCTTCCATAGGTTTTTCGGCGAGGTCTACGACGGGCAGCCGCCACCGGAGCGCCCGATGACGATGGAGGACTTCCTGGCCTTTGCCGCGGGACTGGGCGTCGATGGGGTATCGCTGGAGTCGTGTTTCTTCCCCACCATGGAGGCCTTGTGGTTCCGCGAGCTGAAGGCACGCCTCGACGACCACGCCCTGGAGCGGGTCTACGCCTGGGGGCACCCCCAGGGGCTGGAAGATGGCACCAACCGGTCGGCCCTCGAAGATATGTTGGCCCAGGTCGAAAACGCCTACATGATCGGCGCCAAGGTCATGCGGGTCACGCCGGGCCCCGGCGCCGGCGACTACCGCTACCTGCCGCGTCAGCCGCGCCTTGAGGTCCTGGCCGGCTGGTTCAAAGAGGCTGTCCAGGTCGCCGAACGGCGTGGTATAAAGCTGGCCGCAGAAAACCACGGCGACTACACGGCCAAGGAGATGCTCTGGTTGGTGGAGGCCGTCGGCTCGCCTTATTTCGGTGTCAACTTCGACACCGGCAACTTCCTGCGGCTCCTGGACGACCCGGTCGGAGCGATGGAGAAGTTGGCCAGTCACGTGCTCGCCACCCACATCAAGGACTTGAAGGTGCGCCAGGGGATCTCCCCCGCCGAATGGTTCTTTTTCTCCAGCACTCCCGTGGGCGAGGGGCTGGTCGACATCGCCTCGGTCCTGCGGTTGCTGAAGGTTGCCGGTTATGAGGGCCTGTTGGCCGTCGAAATAGACCATCTCCACCCGGACTATGGCTACGACGAGCACGCGGCCGTGCGCCAAAGCATTGCCGAGCTCCGTCGCCTGGCCAGGGCGCCCGAGGCTGGCTCGGTGCGGAGTGCCGGTGTCGTGGCCGGCGGGCCGAAATCGAGCCCTAGCCCATAGCTCTAGGGGGAGAACCGCGGCTGGCGCCGTCCCGCCGCTAAGGCCCGGCGGACGGGCGGGCGGCGCGCACGGCCTCAGCGGCGTCGGCGTGGCCGGCCACCTCGAGCCCTTCGATGACGCCGTCGATGTCCTCGCCGGGGCGGTTCTGGCTCCACTTGGCCTTAGCTTCCACGCGCTCGATAGCGAGCTCGACCCCGACGATGGCGCGGAGCAGGCCGGCCACGTACGGGGCCGGGGCGTCGTCCACGGACCACGGCCGGGGGCTCCTGGCCTCGTGCTTGTCGGTGAGGCGGCGCACCAGCGACTCCAGCCACACGGGGTCGTCATGGACCAACAACCGGCCGTAGATGTGGGCCGTGACGTAGTCCCAGGTCGGCACCACCCGGCCATGGGCCACCTTGGACGGGTACCACGACGGGGAAATGTAGGCGTCGGGGCCGTGCACGATCATCAGGGCGTCCCCGAGGACAGGCAACTGCCACTGGTCGTTGCTGCGGGCAACATGGCCGACGACCGAGCCGTAGCCGTCCTCCGCCGGCTCGTACAGGACGGGCAAGAAGGTGGCCACCAGGCCCCGCGGGGTGAGCGTCACCAGGTCGGCGGTGTCCCGGTCGGCCAGGAACTGGCGCGCTGTGGCCTCGTCCACGCTGAAGTGCGACGGGATGTACATCAGACGGCTCGCCTCCCGGCCATGTCCCCATTATGCGCAGGGCGCGCTCGGTCGCCGGCGTTGCTGCCCCCACGTGCCAGGCGCAGTATGATCCTGGCGCGGGAGCCGGGCGAGCAGGCGTCGTCCGCACTGCCCTAACGTCATGACCGTGAGCTATGAAGTGCCAGAGAGCGTCGTCGGGAAAACGGCCCACGTCACCGTGGCCATCCCCGGGGGCGCCCGGCCCGGAGAGGTGCTCGTCCGGGTACGGGGCGGTTCGGAGTCCTACATCGCTTACGCCGACGAGCCGGTGGACGAAGGCGTGCAGGTGGTCGTGGTGGCCGACCGGGGCGCGCGCTCGTTAATGGTCGTGGCGATATGAGATATTCCTGGGCCACCACGTAGAAAGGGCTGCATTATGTTCGGATGGCACGTTCCTTCCCCCAACGAGGCAATGTTGGTTTCCGGCGGCAAGAGGCGAGGGGACGCCCCGTTCCGCATAGTCGTGGGCCACGGTGCCTTCGTAATGCCGGTGCGCAGCAAGGCTTATCTCCTCACCCTGGCCATGCAGGAAGCCGAGGTGGCGGAGCCGTGCGTGACCCAGCAGGGGATAACCTTACAGGTGCGCGCCGTTATTGCCTTCAAAGTGGGCGATGACGATGAGTCGATCTCCAACGCCGGCCGCCGCTTTATGGACGACCAGAATTCCATGCCCGAGCTCGTCGGGCGTATTTTTGCCGGGCACCTGCGGGCCATTGTCGGTTCCATGACCGTGGAAGACATTATCCGGGAGCGCCAGAAGCTGGCTTCGGCCGTGCTCGACGCCTCCAAGCCGGAAATGGCCAAGCTCGGCCTGGTGGTGGACGCGTTCCAGATCGAGTCCATCGACGACGGCCAGGCCGGCTATATCCGGGCTATGTCGCAGCCGCATATCGCCGCCGTCAACCAGTTGGCCCAGATCGCCCAGGCCCAGGCGGACCAGGCGTCGTCCAAGGTGCGCCAGGAGTCGGACCGCAACCAGGCCTCGTACATGCAGGAGACGGCGGTGGCCAAGGCCCAGTACCAGGCCCAGATCGACCAGGCCCAGCAGACGGCGTCGCAGGCGGGGCCCCTGGCCCAGGCCAAGGCCCAGCAGGACGTCCTGGCCGAACAGGCCAAGGTGGCCACCGCCCAGGCTGAGCTGCGCCGCCAACAACTGGTGGCCGAGGTCGTAAGGCCGGCCGAAGCCGAGGCGGAAAAGGTCAGGACCCTGGCCAAGGCCCAGTCCGATGCCATCCGGCTCCAGGCCGAAGCGACGGCCACTTCCAACGGCGTCGTGCTCGAGCGCATGTTGGTCGAGAAAATGCCTGAGATCCTGGGTGCGGCCGCCGGTGAGCTGCGCCAAGCCAACGTGACCATCCTCAACGGGGCCGAGGGCCTGGGCGACCTCGTGGCCGGGCTGGCCGCGCAAGCCACCTCGATCCTGGACATCGTGCGCCGGGGCAATGGGAAGTTCAGTGCCTTGGCCCCGCTGAGCACGCCCGCCGGCCCCCCGCCGGTCGGTGTCGGGCCCGGCCCAGCCGGGGCAGGGCCAGCCGGGGTAGGGTCAGCCGGGCCGGCGTCCTAGCTCATCGCGCCGGAGCTTGCCGATCGAGGTCTTCGGCAACGAGGAGACCAGGACCAGTTCCCGGGGGGCGGCAAACGCAGCCAGTTGTTCTCGGACCAGCGCCCGCAGGTCGTGCAGGCTCGGGGCCGCCACCCTCCCGTCGGGCACGACCCAGGCCACGACGCGCTCGCCCCACTCGGGGTCGGGACGTCCGGACACGGCCACCTCAATGACGCCGGGGTGTTGGCGCAGGATGCGCTCGACCGCCACCGGCCACACATTTTCCCCGCCGGTGATGATCATTTCCGATAGCCGGCCGCTGACCTCGAGGCGGCCGTCGGCGCCCAAATGGCCACCGTCACCGGTAGGCAACCAACCCTCGGCGTCGAAAGGGACGGTCCCGTCCCGGTAGGCGCGCATCAACATGGGGCCGCGCACCATCACCTCACCGGCGGGCGATATGGCTACTTCCGCTCCGTCCAGTGGCACCCCGTCGTAAACCAGGCCGCTGCCCGTCTCGGTCATGCCATAGGTGGTGACGACGTTGGCCGGCAGTGACGGGGGCGGCGCTGAACCGCCCAGGACGACCTTGTAGAACGGTGCCCCGCTGACCCGGGCCAGCGCGCTGGGGACCAGCGAGACCAGGACGTCCGGCCCCGCCCCGGCCCTGACGGCGCCGGCGTCGAAACCGTCCAGGACGTCGAGGGGGACGCCCGTGACCAGGGCCCGGGTCACCACCGAGAGCCCGCCGATGTGGTTGAGGGGGAGGCAGGCCAGCCAACGGTGGCGGTCGGGGTCGGCGCCCAGGCGGGCCGAAGTGGCCCGGGCCGAGGCGGCCACCGCACCATGGGTGAGCACGACCCCTTTCGGTTGGCCCGTGCTCCCGCTCGTGGCCATCACCAGAGCGTCCCCGTCTGTCACCTCGAGACTGGCCTCGGCCCGTCTCCGGCCTTCGGGGCCGATGACCCAGGCCGGGCGCAGGACGTCCAGTAACGCCCGCCGCGCCGGTGGGGCCAGGCGCTGGTCGAGCGGGCTGACGGCGTCCCCCTCCTCCCAGGCCCGGACCAAGGCCTCTACGAAGGCCGGCCCGCCAGGCAGGTCTATTGCGACGAGGTCGGCCATCTTGGCTAGTTTGCCGCAGGATGAGCCAACAGAAGCCGGTGAGGCACCCCTGGGTGCTGGGGGCGCGCCCGCGTACGCTCCCGGCTTCGGTGGTGCCTGTCATGGTGGGCACGGGGGCGGCGGTGGCCTACGGCGACTTCGTGTGGTGGCGGGCGGTGCTGGCCGGTGTGGTGGCCCTGTCTTTGCAGGTGGGCGTCAATTACGCCAACGACTACAGCGACGGGAGGCGCGGCACCGACGCCCAACGGGTCGGGCCCTTGCGGCTCGTCGCCTCGGGCCTGGCCACCCCGGCCGCCGTCAAAAGGGCGGCGGTGGTGGCATTTGCCCTGGCCGGAGGGGCGGGCCTGGCCCTGGCCGCGGCGGCCGGCTGGTGGCTGGTCGGTGTGGGCGCCGCCTGCGTAGCAGCGGCGTGGTTCTACACCGGCGGGCCCCGGCCCTACGGGTACGCCGGGCTGGGCGAGGTCTCGGTCTTCTGTTTCTTCGGCCTGGTGGCCACGGTCGGGACGGCTTATGTCCAGACCGGCAGGCTGAGCTCCCTCGAGGTGCTGGCGGCTCTGCCCGTCGGGCTGCTAGCCGTTTCCCTTCTGGTCGTCAACAACCTCCGGGACATCCCGGGGGACACGGCGGCGGGCAAGCACACCCTCGCCGTGCGGTTAGGCCCGGCGGCCACCAGGCGTTTGTACGAGCTTTGCCTGGCGGCGGCCGTCGTTTTGGTCGTCCCCGTGGCGCTGAGCCGTCCCTGGGCGGCCCTCGGGCTGGCGGGGGTGGCGCTGGTCGTCCCCCCGTGGCGAGCCGTGGCAGGCGGCGCCGACGGCCCGGCGCTTATCCCCGTGCTCGGCGCCACGGGGAAAGCCCAGCTCGCCCTGGGCTTCCTGCTGGCCGTGGGCTTGGCTCTTTAGGCCGCGAGCTCGGTCCCTAGGGGCTGGTCGGCCCCTCTCCCAGGAAGGCGACCAGGGCTTCGGCCACCTCGGCCGGGCGTTGCAGGTGGCAGGCGTGGCCGGCGCCCTCGACCACCCGGACGGTGGCGGAGGGGCCGATGGCGGCCGCCATCCGACGGGCGTAGGCGACGTAGCGGTCGTCATTCTCGCCGGCCAGGAGAAGGACCGGCACCGCTCGCCTATGCGGTCCCGACTGGCCCAGCTCGGCCAACCGGGGCCATAGGGGCTCCTGGGCGCCCTGCCCGGCCAGGCGCAGGCTGGAGGCCAGGCCGGCGGCGGTATTGACCATGCGGCCCTCCCGCCCGGCGTGCTCGGGGCCCAAGGGGGCGAAGAGCGGTTGGGCCAACCAGAAGGAGAGGAAGCTCTCGACCCCTTCGTCCTCGATACGCTGGGCGAGCTCCTCGTCGGCGGCCCGGCGGGCGGCCCGGGCGGCCTGGTCCTCGATCCCGGCTCCGGTGCTTATGAGGACGAGGCGGACGACCCGGTCGGGGTGGGCCAGGGCGAGGTGCAGGGCGGTGCGGCCGCCCATCGAGTACCCGGCCCAGAACGCCGGCCGGGGCACCAGGCCGGCCAATAGGTCGGCCGCGCCCCACAGGTCGACGGCGAGGTCGGCCGAGGCGCCATGGCCCGGCGCGTCCGGCAGCACCATGGGCAGCGCCCGGCCGGCCAGGGCGTCCACCACCGGTGCCCAGGACGCCCCGCTCTGGGTGAAGCCGTGGAGCAGCACCAGGGGTGGCCGTCCCGCCCCGGCCCCTTCGGTGGCGTCGACGAACTGGGCGGATAGCCCCATGTACGCTGCCACCTAGTGATCTTGCCGCAATGACGGGCCCCCCTCTGCCTCAGGACGTCCAAGCGGCGTTCGCCCTGGCCCTGGTCGACGAATGGGTGAGGGCGGGCGTGACCGACGTCGTTACATGCCCCGGCTCGCGCTCGACGCCTCTGCTGGTCGCCTTGGCCGAGGCCGCCGAACGGGGCGCCCTGCGGGCCCACTCCGTGCTGGACGAGCGCTCGGCGGGCTTCTTCGCATTGGGCTTAGGCCTGGCCTCGGGGGCCCCGGCGCCGGTGGTGACCACCAGCGGCACGGCCGCCGTCGAGCTTCACCCGGCCATAGTCGAGGCCCACCACGCCGGGGCGCCCATGCTGGCGGTGACCGCCGACCGTCCCGCTGAGCTCCAAGACTGGGGGGCGCCCCAAACGGTGCACCAGGTCGGCCTGTACGGCGACGCCGTGCGCTGGCAATGCGCCCCGGGCGTGCCCGAGGCCGAGGCGGCGGGGACGTGGCGTTCGCTGGCTTCCCGGTCCGTGGCCGAGGCCCGGGGCGGGGCGCACCGGCCAGGACCGGTACACCTTGACCTGGCGTTCCGGGAGCCCCTCGTCGGCTCGGGCGAGGCGTTCCTGTCCGCTCACCAGGGCCGGGCCGGCGACGCCCCCTGGCACCGGGTGGCACGGCCGCATGAGCTCCCGCCGCCCGCTGCCGTCGTCGACCTGCTGGCCCAGGCGGGCGAGCGCGGGCTGATCGTTGCCGGTGCCGGAGCGGGCAGCCCCGGAGCCGTCTGGCAGTTGGCCCAGGCGACCGGCTGGCCGGTGCTGGCCAGCCCGCCCAGCGGGTGCCGTCTCCCGGGGGCCGTCGCCTCCGCCGACGCCCTGTTGCGCACGCCTCTGGCCGTCGCTTGGCAGCCCGACGTGGTCCTGCGCCTGGGCGCGCCCTGGGCCTCGAGGGTGGTGAACGAGTGGCTCGCCGGCCTGCGCTGCCCTCAGGTGCTGGTCGACCCCTGGGGAGTGTGGGCCGCTCCCGACCACCTGCCTGCAGAAGTGGTGGTGGCCAGTCCCGAAGCGGTCTGCCGGGAGGTTGCCCGGGCGGTCCCGGCCGGCGGCGAGAACCGTTGGGCGGCCGGGTGGTCCCAGGCCGAGGCGGTGGCCCAAGCGGCCATCGAGGTGGCTATGGCGGAACAGGGCACGTTGAGCGAGCCGGGCGTGGCCCGCTGGTTGTTGCGAGGGGCGCCCGAGGGTGCCAGCGTCATGGTCTCGTCGTCCATGCCGGTGCGGGACCTGGAGGCGTGGAGCGCGCCGCGGGCGGGCGTGCGCGTGCTCGCCAACCGGGGCGCCAACGGCATCGACGGCGTGCTCTCGACGGCGCTCGGGGTGGCCGCCGCCGGGGCCCCGGGCGGAGTGGTCGCCCTACTGGGCGACCTGGCTTTCCTCTACGACGCCAGCGCCCTCCTCGCGGGCGGGCGAGGCGGGGCCCGCCCCGACCTTGACGTAGTGGTGGTCGACAACGACGGCGGCGGGATATTCAACTTCCTGCCCCAGGCCGGCACCCAGCCCCCCGAGCGTTTCGAGCGGATGTGGGGCACCCCCCAGGGCGCCAACCTGCTGGCGGTGGCCCGGGCGTACGGGGCCGAGGCCGAGGAGGTCCCGGACCTGGGCCGCTTGGCCAGCGCCCTGGGAGGCCCCGAGCGAGGCCGGGGCGTACGCGTCTTGGTCGCCAAGACCGATCGGGTGGCCAATGTGGCCGTGCACCGGCGGCTGTACGCCGCCGTCGAGGCCGCCGTCTCGGGCCTGGCCGTCTAGCACCGGGGTCGTTCCTGGCGTCAGGGGCGGACCATGGCGGCCAGCAGGGCCTGCAGTTTCAGCTGTGTTTCGGCCAGTTCGGCCTCGGGGGAAGAGGCGGCCACTATGCCGTTGCCGGCGTACAGAGCGGCGTGGGGCCCCGACACGTCGGCGCTGCGCAGGCCCAATGCCCATTCGCCGTCCCCCCGGCTGTCCACCCATCCGACGGGCCCCGCATAGGTGCCCCGGTCGAAGCCCTCGTTGGCGCGCTGCCAGGACAGGGCCGCTTCGCTGGGCAGGCCCCCGACCGCCGGCGTGGGCTGGAGGAGAGCGGCCAGGGCCAGGCTCGAAGTGGCGCCGTCCGCTAGCGTCCCCCTCAGCTCGGTCCCCAGGTGCGAGACGTTGCGCAATGCCAGCACCGACGGCACTGGGGGGACTTCGAGCTGGCGGCATAGGGGCCGGAGCTTGGCGGCGATCTCGTCCACCACCAGCTGGTGCTCGTGGCGGTCCTTGCCGGAGGCCATCAGACCAGCCAGCAGAGCGGCGTCCGTGGCCGTATCGCCGCTGCGGGCTACGGTCCCGGCCAGGGGGTGGCTGAGGACATCTCGGCCGGTCCGGCGCACGAGGGTCTCGGGGCTGGCCCCGATGAAGCCCTCGACGTGGAACACGGCGCACGAGGGGTAGAGGTTGGCCAGGCGGGACAGCGCTTCGGGCAGGACGAAGGGCCGGTTCGCCACCACGTCCACCCGGCGGGCGAGGACGACCTTGGTGAAGGCGCCCCGTTCCATTTCTGCCACCGCCCTAGCCACCAGGAGCTTCCACTCCGCGTGAGGCATGTGGGCGGAGAGCTCGAAACGGTCGGGCAGGGACTGGGTGCGGGCCTGCTCCTCGACGTGGCGACGCAGTGTGGCCAGCTCCTCCTCGACGGCGTTCCTGGCTTCCGCCGGCGAGGGGGGCAGCCGGCCCGGGCCTGTCACCGTGGCCCAAGCCTGGCCGTGCCGGGCCACAGCTAGCAGGCGAGGCACCACCAGGTGACCGGTGCGGCCCGGGTCATAGGGCAGGGCACCAACGGCCACCGGCCCGCTGCCGGGCGCCATCACGGGGTCGTCCGTCTCGATGAGGCTCAGGGCTTGGCTGACGAGCGACACGTGGCCCGGATGGGCCCACCCGGCCGGCAGGGCGAGGCGGAGCGCCTCGCCCCGGGCGAGAAGGGACGTCTCGCCCTGGCTCCACAAACGGGAGCCGGGCCGGCCGCCGGCCCGGACGAGGTCCCCGAGGAGCTCGAGCGGCACCGGGACCGTAACCGCGCACAGTTCCCCGGCGCCGCTGGGCCCGGGCCCGGCCGGGGCGCCCGTCGCCGGGGAGGCCACGTGAGACGCGCCCGCGGGCCGGGGGGAGGCCAGGGTCATGACCGGCTGTCCCCGTCCAGCGTGATGGTCTCGTCCAGCGTGATGGTCTCATCGAGCGCGGCCCGGTCTCCCCGCGTGGCGATGTACAGCTGGCTGATGCCACCCGAGAGCGGGGCGTGCTGCACGGCCCCGAACCCGGCGTCCTCCAGCAGGCCGACCATCTCGTCGGCGGGCGGGAGGTAGGCGAGGCTGCGGGGCAGGTAACGGTAGGCGTCGGCGTCGGAGAG
Organism: Acidimicrobiales bacterium; assembly: GCA_052325485.1. Taxonomy (GTDB): domain Bacteria; phylum Actinomycetota; class Acidimicrobiia; order Acidimicrobiales; family Palsa-688; genus Fen-671. The sequence goes on from JBKQUU010000313.1 coordinate 13,895, forward strand.
CACCGAGCCCACCAGGGGGACGCCGTAATTGCACCAAAGGCGGTGGCCGACGCGGAGCAGGGGCGCCTCCGGGGCGCCGAGGTCGAGCAAGGAAATGCGCCCGCCGGGACGGGTCAGGCGGGCCAGTTCCTGGAAAAGCGACCCGAGGTCGACGACATTGCGCAGGGCGAACCCGCTGACCACACCGTCGAAGCAACCGGGACGAAAGGGTGAGCGCAGGGCGTCCGCCAGCACCAGGGGAGCGTTGGTCCGGGCATGCGAGAGCATGCCCGGCGAAAGGTCCACGCCCACCCGCTGGTAACCGGCGCCGGCGAGGCCTCGGCACAGGTCGCCCGTCCCGCACGCCACGTCCAGCACTCTGGCTCCGGGCGGTAGGCCCAGGGCTTGGACGCACCGGCGCCGCCACCCCGTGTCCATGCCCATAGCCACGATGCCGTTCACCAGGTCGTAGCGCTCGGCAATGGCATCGAACATGTGGCGGACCGCCGCCTGCTTGCCTGCGCCGGTGGGCAGCTTGTCTGCGGCTGCGGGCAGGGCGGTCTTCATTGCGGGCAGGTTAGTGCCCGGGCGCAGCCAGTAGCATGGCCCGCTGATGTTCGAGGCCCTGTCTGACCGGCTAGACGGTATTTTCACGCGCCTGCGCGGCCGGGGCCGGCTCAGCCCGGAGGATGTCGACGAGGCGTTGCGGGAGATCCGTATGGCGCTGCTCCAAGCCGACGTCAACCTGCTCGTGGTGCGGGACGTCATCGCCCGCCTGAGGGCCGAACTGGTGGGAGCGGAGCTTTCCCTCAGCCTCAGCCCCGGCCAGCAGGTGGTCAAAGCGGTCCACGACGAGCTGGTGCGGATCCTGGGTGGGACGGCGTTACGGGTGACCTACGCCCCCCGGCCCCCCACCGTCGTGCTGCTGGCCGGCCTGCAGGGGGCGGGCAAGACGACCAACGCCGCCAAGCTGGCCCGCTGGTTCAAGCAGCAGGGGCGCAACCCGTTACTGGTGGGCGCCGACCTGCAGCGGCCCGCCGCCGTCGAGCAGTTGCGCGTCCTGGGCCGCCAGGTCGGGGTGCCCGTTTTCTCCGAGGGCTCCGGCCCGGTGATGGTGGCCAAAAAAGGCCTGGCCGAAGCGGCCCGGGTCGGCCGGGACGTCCTCATCGTCGACACCGCCGGCCGCCTGCACATCGACATGGAAATGATGGACCAGGTCCGGGAGATCTCCGAGACGGTGCAACCGCACTACACCTTCCTGGTCATCGACGCCATGACGGGCCAGGACGCTGTCACCACGGCCGAGGCGTTCCATAAGACCCTGCAACTGGACGGGGTCATCCTCACCAAGGTCGACGGCGACGCCCGGGGCGGCGCCGCCCTGTCGGTCAAAGAAGTGGTGGGCAAGCCCATCGCCTTTGCCTCCACGGGCGAGAAGCTGGAGGACTTCGAGCTCTTCCACCCGGACCGGATGGCGGGGCGCATCCTGGGCATGGGCGACGTCCTAACCCTCATAGACCGGGCTGAGACGGCCATAAAGCACGATGATGCCGAAAAGGCCGTGGCCCGGATGGCCGAGGGGCGTTTCACCCTCGAGGACTTCCTGGAACAACTGCAGGCGGTCAAGAAAATGGGCCCGCTGTCGGGATTGATCGGCATGCTCCCGATGGTGCCCAAAGAGGTGCGCAACATGGAGCTGGACGACGGGATGCTGAAGCCAGTGGAGGCGATAATCCACTCCATGACCCCGGCCGAGCGGGCCTACCCGTCACTGATAAAAGGCTCCCGCCGGACGCGTATCGCCGCCGGGTCGGGGACGTCGGTACAGGCCGTCAACGATCTTCTCGACCGTTTCAAGCAGGTCCAGGCCTACATGCGCACGGTCCCCGGCCTGGCCGGGA
>JBKQUU010000314.1:0-8569 GCA_052325485.1 Acidimicrobiales bacterium
CGAAAATGAAAGTCCCGACCCGGTCCTACAGGCTCACCTTGGCCGTCGCCCTTTGGGCTGGCACGCTCACCGGTGTGCTGTCCAGTTCCGTCACTTCCGCCGCGGCGGCGGCCCCGGCGACGTTGGACCTCAACGTCCTGTTGATCGGGGCGGGGCCCACGGACCCGACCACGGCGGCGTGGCAATCGGCACTGAGCAGCGAAGGCGTCGCATACACGCTGGCCACCGCCACGGGCAGCTATGGCTCCGAAACCGTGACGCTGCCGGCCCTGACCACCGGCTCAGTCGGCAACTTTAATGGCGTGGTGGTAGCCGACTCCCCGGCTGAGTTCGCGGCCGGCCAGCTGAGCGCGCTCGACACCTACGAGGCCACCTTCGGGGTGGACCAGGTCGACGGCTACACCTACCCGTACTTGGGGGAGACCGACGTCTCGGCCGGGGCACTGGACGGCACCACCGGACAGCTGACCGCGGCCGGGCTGGCGGCGCTGCCCGAGCTGGCGGGACCGGTGCCCTTCGCCACCGGCAGCTACGGCTACCCCTCTGCGGTGAACGCCGGGGCACCGTTCACCCCGTGGTTGGAGAACACCGCCGGCAACGTGCTGGCCGGGGTGTACCAGCACCCGAGCACTGACCCCCAGGCCGGGGTGTCCGAGCTCGAGCTCAACTTCAACTACAACTCCTCCATGCTTCAGTGGCTTCTGCTTGCCCCTGGGCTCATCAACTGGGTGACGCAGGGCACCCACCTCGGCCTGTACCGCAACTACATCGAGATGGACATCGACGACACCTTCACCCCGGACAACGCCTGGAGCACCGCGGTGCACGACAACGACTACTCCGATGCCAACTCGCTCCGCATGCAGCCCCAGGACGTGGTCAATGCGGCCGAATGGTCCCAAGGGACCTCGCGGCCAACTAGTGTGACATCGACGCCGTTCCGCATGGACCAGTTGTTCAACTTCGGGGGAAGCGTCGAGTACCAGAACGGCGAGCTGGACCTGCCCGGCGAGCCCACCTGCACTGCCGGGACGGGCCCCTGCGGAGCGGACCCCCTCCTGGCTGAGTTCCAGGCCGCAGACCCGACGACGGGCAAGCCTTACGCGGACGACTTCGGCTGGATCAGCCACACCTACGACACGCCGTACCTCGACGTCGGCTGCGCGACCCAGGACTACATCGAGGCCGAGCTGAACGAGAACACGAGTTCGGCCGCGGCCCCCCCAGGCACGACAGCGGGCACCGGTGGCCTGGGCCTGACGGAGTCGACCATCCCCGCCGGCTCCATGGACCTCTCGGACGCCTACGGCACCGAGAACCCCGACGTGTTCGTCCCAGGCAACCACTCCGGTTTCGCCGACCTGGAGCCGGGAACTCCGGCCACGGTCGACCCCCCAGACTTGGGCGAGGAAGACGTCAACACCACCGGCGGCACGCTACCTGCGGGCACGTACGAGTACGCGGTGGCTGACCAGTTCAACGGCGCCGACTTGCCGAGCGTCGACCAGTCCCAGGCCTACGTGACGACGCCCCTGACAGTGACGGGGCGGACAGGGTCGGTGTCGCTGGTGTGGCAGGCCATCTGCCACGCTGCCAACTACATCATCTACCGGGCGCCGATCTCTTCCACAGGCACGGCGGGGCCATGGACCGAGGTTGGCACCTATGCCACGCCCGCTTCGGCCACCCTCCCCGACAACAGCTCCGCCGATTCGAGCCCTGCCTCGACGACTGAGGTCTGCCAAGGGCCGTCCTATGACCCCACTTCCTGCGCCGGCGAGCAGGAGCTCACCTTCACCGACACCGGAGGGACCGCCACCACGCCCCCTGCTGGCGTGACCTACCTGGACACAGCTATGCCGACCGGCTGGACGCCCCCGGTCGTGGAGGACGCCAACGAACTGCCCTGGGAACAGAACCCGTACTTCGTCCCCGCCCTCCAAGCGGTCGGGATCACCACCGTGGGAGCCGACGCCTCCAAGGCCTACCCCAACCCGCCCAATGACCAGTTCGGCGTCGGCGCCGATTACACCGGGTCGACGTACGCCGCTGGCCAGCCCTTCGTCGACGGCACCTCCCAGGTGGCGCCCCGGCACCCGGTCAACATCTTCTACAACGCCGCCACCAACGCCCAAGAGCTCGACGAGTACAACACGCTGTACAGCTCCGTTGCTCCCGGCTCTCAGTGCCAGAACTCTTCGGTGACCACGTGCTCTTCGACGCTGTACACCTTTTCTGAGGTCGTGAGCAGCATCGTGTCCCAGATGTTCGACTACATGCTCACAAACAACCCTGAGACGACCTACGTCCACCAGACCAACCTCATGGGGACGCCGCCGTACTCAAGCGTCTTGCCCCCGACGGGCTACGTCCCCGCCGCTACCGCCCAGACCGGCACTGACGGTGACGGGCTGCTCTATGAGGTGCTCAACCCGCTGCTGGCCGAGTACGCCGCCTACTTCAATGCCAACACCCCCTACGAGCAGCCGACCCTGGGCGGCATCGGCAACATCCTGGCCAACCAGACCGCATGGGCCTCGACCCTGTCCACCTCACCGTCGGCGGTGACCGCCAGCGAGACCAACGGCGTGGTCACCATCTTCAACACCGGGCCCTCGGTCGCCGTGCCCGTTACCGCTCCTCTAGGCACTTTGGTAGACGGCTCTGCCTTCGGGGACACCTACGGTGGGGCCCAGTCGGGGTGGTTGGGCATTGGCGCAGGCACGCCGGGCGCGCCCACCCAGGTCCAGCTGACGCCCGCCGCCGGCATGGCCTCCCAGACCATCAGCTTCACCGCCCCGGCCTCGGGCACGGTGGGTGGGCAGGCCACCCTGTCGGCCACGGGCGGGGGGTCGGGCAACCCGGTGGTCTTCAGCGTCGACGCCACCAGCGGGACCGGGGTGTGCAACGTCTCGGGTACCGACGGAACCACACTGGACTACACCGCCGCGGGCAACTGCGTGATCGACGCCGACCAGGCCGGCAACGCGAACTACGCCGCGGCCAGCCAGGTCGAGCAGACCATTGTGGTGGCTGGCACTAAGGCCAACCAGACGATCACCTTCGGGGCCCTGGCCAACAAGACCCTGGCGCAGTCACCGGTGACCGTTAGCGCCACGGCCTCGTCGGGGTTGGCGGTGACGTTCACTACGGCCACTGCTTCGGTGTGCACCTCAGGCGGGACAAACGGGGCCAGCATCACCTTGGTCAAGGCTGGGACGTGCACGGTCGAGGCCAACCAGGCGGGCAACGCCACTTACAACGCGGCACCAGAAGTGAGCCAGAGCTTCACGGTGTCAAAAGCCAGCCAGACGATCACGTTTGCGAACCCAGGTACAAAGACCAAGTCACCGGTGACCGTGAGCGCCACGGCCTCGTCGGGGTTGGCGGTGACATTCACTACGGCCACCGCTTCGGTGTGCACCTCAGGCGGGACAAACGGGGCCAGCATCACCTTGGTCAAGGCCGGGACGTGCACGGTCGAGGCCAACCAGGCAGGCAACGCCACTTACAACGCGGCACCAGAAGTGAGCCAGAGCTTTAGGTTCAGCTGACAGGTTCCTGGCAGCGTCCAAGCTGTGTGGCTGCCGCAACACACGGGCTAGGTTCGTCATCTCCGGGACCGGTTGGCTCGGCTCCGCCCAAGGCCGGTCCCCCAGCTGAGCTATCCAAGCCTCGACCAGCCGGGCCTCTCGGTAGGAGGGGTCGTCCCGTCCGACCCAATCTCTGATAGTCGGTAGGTTCAATTCCCGCCACCTCCACGACCGCCAAGATATAAAAGTGCTGGTAGGAGCCCTCTTTTGGAGGGCTCCTGTCGCGTCAGGACGCGTGGAGGACGCGACGGGACGCGGGCAACACTGGGCGTCAGCGGTTATGGGCGGTCCTCGGCGGACAATTCGGCACTCGAAGGAAGGCGTCCGTTGTTGGGCATTCTTAGGCCGCCGGCCAAAGAGGTGGCTCGTCGGCGACGACCACCGACAGTGGGAACCAAAACGTCCTGATGCCACCATCCGAACCTTCGAGTTGTGCTCCAGCGAGTCGATCGCGCAAGGGACCTCAAGGACCTGGCGCCAGGACAAAGTTCCTAGCGCCTCCGCGCTCAGCTCATTGACGACGGGCCCGAGCGGCTGCGTGGCGGCGGGCACCTCTAGGACGACGGGCAGGCCGACGTTGTGGCGCTCGTGGTGCCCGGTCGAGAACGCCCCACCGTCAAGTCGTTACCAAGTGCAGGGGCTCTTTTCCGGCTGGCCCGGCCTCGTTGCCCTCAGGGCGGTGACCCGACTTGGGGCGACGTCGCACGACCTCGATCTGGCAGGTAGGGCTCGGCACAACCAAGGTAAACACGACCGGGCCAGCCGAGGTCCCTTCGTCGGGCGCAACCGGGCTCTCATAGCCAAGAGTTAGCGAGCGATCTCAGACCGTAGACAACGGGCCGCGGCGGGCACCTGAGGGGCGCGGACCACGGGCGGTCTGAGTTCGCTCGCGGAGGGCTGGCCGCGATGGTTACGAGCCTGTGCCGGGCCGGCGGAGCCGGCCCTGTGCACCCAAGCCAGCGCCCGCCCGGCAAAAAAGGGTGGTCCCCAATAACGTCCTGTTGACAACCCAAACCATGAACCGACCGGGCCAACGGTCGGCAAGGAGGACGCAATGGGGACCATAGACAGCCTACCGGCCGAGCATGTCAGCTTTCGGTGTACATCGGTGGACCGCATCGGCGTCCGCGGTTACGTCCCGGGGCTCCAGTACGAGGGCGGTGTGTGAAGTTCCTGCTCAACCGGGGCTTCTACATACCATCGCCGGCTGCGCTCAACAAAGCCCACGAGCGCCTGGTCGCCGACCTCGACGCCGTCGTGGCCTCGAGCGGGGCACCGGTGGTGCGCTTCAAGCGCGACGAGTGCAAAGAAGACATCGCCCGCCCCTACCAAGACGAGGCTGCCGCGGCCGGGCACTACGGCTTGGTCCTGGTGGGCAAGGCCCAGGAGCGCACCAGCTCGTGGCGGGGCTTCGTCGACTCCTCCCGCACCAGCCACCACCCGGGGCACCCTCACATCTGCTGGGCCCGGCAGTCCTCTGTCCCCGACCATTGGTACTTTTACTTCGCCGACGAACACTGGGGCCCCGCTTTTTTGAAGATGTGCAGCTTTGCCCCCTATGGGCTTTGGTGCTGTGCCAACGGCCATGAGTGGGCCAAGGCGCAGCTGGCCCGGGCCGGGGTGGGCTTCAGGGCACTGGACAACGGCCTGTGCTCGGTCGAGGACCCCCGCATTGCCCGTCGCACCTGCGCCCGCCTCGGCTCGGGCCACCTACGGGGGCTGCTCGACCGCATGCTGGCGGTAGTGCCGAGCCCGCTCACCAACGACGACCGCAAGGCTGGCTTTGACTGGTCGTTCTCGATCGCCCAGTTGGAGGTCTCCGACACCGCCGTGTTCGACCAGCCGCGACGGGCCCGGGCCTGGTCCGAGGCCGCCATCGGGGCCCATCTCGACCTTGGCCGGCCCGAGCGGGTCAGCCTGGTGGTCAACCGCAGCATCGTCAACCGTGGCCCCCGTAAGACCCCGGGCCGTTTTGCCACCGAGGTCATCACCACCGACGTCGCCCCCCAGCTCCAGGTCCATTACAAAAGCTCCAAGGCCAAGGCCTACCTGAAGGAAGGCAAGGCCATGAGGGTGGAGACGACCATCAACAACTCAGTTGACTTCGGGCTGAAAAAGACGCTCAACACCGACAACTGGAGAGCGCTACGGCGCCTGGGGGCGCAGACCAACGCCCGCTTCCTGGCGGCACTGGGCGAGGGCCAGGCCGGCCTGCCCGACCCCGCCACCTTGGAAGCCGTCGTGCTCCCCAGCACCCACGACGGCCAGCGCGCCCCGGGACTGCGCTTCGGTGACCCCCGCACCATGGCCCTGCTCGCCTCGGTAGCGTCCTTTGCCCATGTCTTCGCTGGCCTCACCAACAAAGCCCTGCGCGCCCACATGGCCGCGCTCTGGCGACCCACCTATAGCTCGGCCCAGGCCACCTACGACACCCTCTGTGTCAACCCCTAATCGAAAAAAGTTCTGTGTGGCCGCCTTTCTTCACGATGGTTCAGCTGATAGCTCGTCGTAAGCCACAGCCTCGAAGCACGCGGGACAGCATCCCCCGATGCCAACGCGGCGCATGAACGTGCGGCATTCGCAACAGTATTGGTTCCCGAGGTCGCGGGCGCCGCAGCCGTCACACTCGTAGACGGTGATGGGCCGGCGAGGCCGGGCAGGTGGTAGTTGGACTGGCGCCTCGAGGGGCTGGTGTCGTCGGCGGTGGGCGGCCTGCCGGCAGGCGTCCGAGCAGTGCCGGCGCCGCCCGGAGGGTTCGAAGCTGCAGCCGCACACGGGGCAGGTCCGCATCGTTACGCCATCGTTACGTGACCGGGATGGGCCGAGCATTTCAGGCGGCCTCCTGGTCGGGGGCGGCCGCGGGTGGGGCGACCAGGCGGATGGCGGCGCCGTGTTTGGCGGGGTCGTAGACGGCGCCGTCCTGCCAGCAACGCCAGATCACCCGGACCCAGGCGCGGGCGAGCACCCGGATGGCGTGGGGGTGGTCGCAGCCCCGGGCGGTCGCTCGTTGGTAGATGTCAGCCGCCCAGGGGCTGGCGTGGCGGGAGTTGTCGGCGAAGGTGGTCATGGCTCGGCGGAAGCGTTTGTCGCAGGCCCAGCGGAAGTGGACTGCCTCGTACTTGCCGGACTTCTTGGTGACGGGCGCAGCACCAGCGAGGGAGGCGACGGCTTCGGGGGAGGGGTAGACTTGGCGGCAGTCGCCCCACTGGGCGAGCATCTGGGCGGCGTTGACCTGACCGGAGCGTGGCAGCGACGTGAAGATCTTGGCGTCTGGGTGCTCGCCCAGGTGGGCGGCGATCGAGCGCTCGAGGGCTTTGACCGCGCTGTTGAGGGCCCGGATGACGCGCACGTAGGCGAGCACTGCGTCCCCGCGGGCTGCGGCCTCAGGACCATCGAGGATCCCCTCGGGAGCAGCCCGTAGCCGCTCAAGCAGCCCAGCCGCAGATCGCCGGCCGGTGTAGCGGTGCCTAGCGAGGAAGGCCTGCATGCGCTTCTCGCCCAGGGCCCTGGCCGACGCCGGGGTCGGGTAGCGTTCCAAGAAGGCCAGGGTGATCTCGCTGCAGATATCGGCGAAGAGCACCTTGGCACCAGGCCAGAAGGCGTCCAGGCATGCCTCCAACTGGTTGTGAGCGGCCACCCGTTGGTCGACAAGATCGTCACGGGCCCGTACCACCGCCCTCAGAGCGCGTGTTTCGTCGCTGAAGGGCGCCAGCACGGTCAGCTTGTGGGACCGCAGCCGCAGGTACTCGGCAATGACTTCGGCGTCGCCGGGGTCATCCTTGGCGCCCGAGACGACCTCGGAGTCGCGCCATGCCTTGATGGCATTCGATGACACCGGCACCACCGGAAAGCCAGACTCGAGCAGGGCGTCCACCAGCCGGCCGTCCGGCCGTTCAATCGCCACCGGGACCTGACCGGCCGGGCCGAACGCCGCCAGCTTCTTGACGAGCTTTTCGAAACCATCCCGGCTGTGGGCAACGGTGAACGAGCTCCTCTTGCGCCCGTCACCGCCCAACACGCACACGGCATGCTCTTCGCTGGCCCAGTCGACGCCCACATAGACGATCGGTTCCAGCTCGGTAACTGTCTTCACTTTCGTTTCTCCTTCCTGTCACCCAACGGTGTTGTGCTGCGGTGAACGGGTCCCCGCCGGGCGGTTACTGACTGGCGCTCTACGGCGCTTCCCTCTGTTGCCGGTCGCGGGTACCCGGGAAGGTGGGGGGCGGCGGTGTCGTAGTGGCTCTCAAAGAGCGACCTACGCAGGCCGTCACCCCCACCCTCACCGAGACCTCAAAACCCTCTCAGACCTCACAACAGGAATGGTGGACCAGTAACCTGCGCCGCCTCCGCCTCAAGGGTTTCATCGAGCGCGTACCAGGCACCAACACCTACCGGGTGACCAGCCACGGCCTGCGCACCGCCACCTTTTTCACCCACCTCGCCGCCCGCGTTGTCGTCCCTGCCCTCACCGACCTCGCCCAGCTCGCTCGTCCCCAGTCACCAGCACCTCGCCCCCTGGCCAGCGCGTGGCGCAACTACGAACGCGAACTGGATTCCTTGATCAAATGTGCTGACGACCAGCTTGCCGCTTGACCCAAAACTTGCCTCAAACGTCCAGAAGGAGTTTCTCAAGCGCCGCTAGCTCGCCCTGCTCCCGGACATGGCTCGCGGAGCTGACCATAACTGACGTGGCCATGGAGGCCACCGGCGTGTACTGGGCGCCCGTGTTCTCGGCGCGGAGGCCAACTTCGAGGTGGTGCTGGTGAACGCGGCGTACATGAAGAACGTCCCTGTCCGCAAGACCGACATCGCCGACGCGGCGTGGATCGACCAGCTGCTTGAGCGCGGCCTGTTACGGCCAAGCCTTGTCTTCTCCCCCTGGTGTTCGCCAGCTTCGCAGCCTGACCCACTATCGACGAGCCCTGGTCAACGAGCGCTCCCGGACAATTCAGCGTCTGGAGAAGGAACCGCAAGAT
>JBKQUU010000315.1:0-34119 GCA_052325485.1 Acidimicrobiales bacterium
CCGGCGGCGGCATGCTTGGGGGCGTGCCGGGCGCGCCGTCATAGGGGCGCGGCGGCCCGGGTTGGTAATCCGCGTCGTCCTCGTCAGGCACGGGAACGCCCGGGGCGTAGAGCGACATCGGCGGACCGGCCTGTTGCGAGGCCGGCGGCGGACCCGTCTGCCACCGATAAACTTGGCCCGGATTAGTTTGCATCAAACCGGGCGGTGGCGCGCTGTATTGCGGTGACGCGGAGGGCGGCGGCGCGTCATACGGCGGTGGCGCAGAGGGGGCTGCGCCGTATTGCGGCGGCACGCCCACGCGCAGGGGTGGGTTGCGGTCGCGGTCCATGATCTGGCGCAAGGCCAGCAACATGTGGTCCTCGTCGTCGCCCGAGGTGGCCGGGGCACCGGCCACCAGGATGACTTTCCCGCCGTCATGGTCGATGTCGGTGCCGAGGAAGGTGACCCCCCGGGCGTCGACGGCTTCCTGGACGTCGGTGACCAGCTGGTCGAGGTAGTCGGCGGTGGCGTCCGCCCCCGGGCCGACGAGCATGGCGTCGGTCCCGTCGAAGTGCACGAAGGCGACCACCGCCCGGCGGTGCTCGGGCTCATGGCTGCCGCCGAGGAGGGCGCCCACGATAGCCACCGGGATGCACTCCGAAAGGTCGCCGCCGGGCCCGACGGGGTCGAGCGGGGTCGGGGCGGCGATCGCCACGACCGGCGGGCGGCGCAAGAGACGCCCATCACCCTTGGCCAGCCCGAGGTCGCCGGTTGCCAACGCTGCCGCCGTGGCCGGGCTCACCAGGATCTCGCCGGCGTCGGCGGCGGCCTCCATGGCGACGGTGGCGCTGGCCGCCGGCCCGGCCACGACGAGCTCGCGGTGGGAGCGGCCCACCAGGAACATGTCGAAGAGCCCGCTGTGGATCCCCACCGACATCCGCAGGGTCACTTTGTGCCCGAGCACCGTGAGCCGACCCACCACGCGCAGGGCGCGGCGCATCTCGAAGGCGGCCCGGCACGCCCGGGCCTGGTGCTCCTGCCCGGAGAACAGCAGCAACAATGCGTCGCCACCGAACTTCAAAAGGCGCCCACCGTTGGCGTAAGCGATGTCGAGGAGGGGGGCGAAGCATTGCCCGATGGTGGCCGCCAATTCTTCGGCCCCGATCTTGCCGTGCTTGGCCAAGGCCTCCGACAACTTGGTGAAGCCCGAGACATCAACGAAGGCGATGGTCCCGTCGACGCTCAGGTGCCGACGAGCCGAGGTACCCGCCACCCAATCGATGACCAGTCGCGGCAAATAGGGCGCCAGGAGCTCCCGACCCGAAAGTCCCCCTCCATCATCGGCTGGGCCCGAGCCGACCGAGCCCGGGGCTCCCGGGCTCGTTGTCAGTACCATCGGTCCACCTCACGCACAACCATCGGTCCACCTCACGTACGACCATCAGTTCACCTCACATACGCCATGTGAGCTTAAGCGGACTTCGCCCCACGTGCAGGGAGTAAGTCGGTCCGTGAAGCAATCCTCACTGGCCGTGGCGCCTGGGCAGCGCCGGCGCCGGCTACCGCAGGACCGTCGCCGGCGTCACCACCACTTGCGCTCGAGGGCACGGTCGGTACCGCCCGTGCGGTCGAGGGCGTCGAGCTCGGCCATGTCCTGTTCAGACAGGGCGAAATCGAAGATCTGGGCGTTTTCCTCGATGCGCTCGCGGTGGGTCGACTTGGGCAGCACGATCAGGTCGTGCTGGACTCCCCAGCGCAACAGCACTTGGGCCGGGGTGCGCCCCACCCGCTTGGCCAAGGTGGCGACGGCCCGGTCGGAGAGGTGCCGGCCGGTCCCGAGCGGGCTGTACGCCTCGACGGCGACGTTGTGCCGCTCGCAGCCCTCGACCAGTGCCCGGCGGTGCTCGAACGGGCTGAGCTGTACCTGGTTGACCGCGGGCGGGACAGTAGCGGTCGGCAACAGCGCCTCGAGCTCGGCCACGTTGAAGTTGGAGACGCCGATCGAGCGGGCGTGGCCTCGCTGGCGCGCCCGCTCCATACCCGGCCAGGCCCACAAGGGACCGCCTTGCGGCCAGTGGATTATGTACAGGTCGAGGTAGTCCACGCCTAGCCGTTTCAGGCTCTGCTCGGCTTCCGCCGCCGGGTCCTGGCCGCCCGGGTAGAACTTCGTCGTGATGTACACCTGGTCGCGCGGCACACCACTTTCGTGCACGGCCCGCCCGACGCTTTGCTCATTGCCGTAGGCCTGAGCGGTGTCGATGTGGCGGTAGCCGAGCTCAAGTGCCCATCGCACGGCCCTGACACACTCGGGCCCGTCGGGCACTTGCCATACGCCGAGCCCGAGCCTCGGGACCGGGTTGCCGTCCGCCAGCATGCGGGTGCGTCCGTCGCTCGTTGTTGGGTGGGTCCCCATCGCTGATCTCCTTGGTCCTTATTTTTTGCCGGTTCGCGGAAAATGAGCGTACCCGAGCTGCACTTTCCGCCAATGTCCCGCAGGGGCCAGCCGGTCTACAGCCTGCTCGGGCCCCGGCGGCGAGCCGGCGCCGAACGATCAGAGGTAACGCCAGCGCCAGCGGCGGGGGACCTGGTTGGGGATCTTCGCCTGGCTCGGAGCGCGGGCGGCGGCCGCCTGGTGCCACAGACGTCGGTGACGGGCGTGGCCCTCCATTTCGGAGCGGTGGAGCTGGGCGAGGCGCGTCGCTATATAAGGGTTGAGGAAAATGGTCCACCTCCATCGGCGAGCGGCGCCGAGCGGCGCAGCGGTAACGGGTGAGGTACGAGGGGCCGGACGGGCCGGCGGTCAGCCTTAGCGGTCTGGGGTGGGCGTGGCCGGCCGGGGGCCAGGCGTGACCAGAAGGGCGGGCTCGAAGATCATGGACATCCGCACCTCCTCACAGCTCGGTGGGCAGTGGGGACAATTACAGCCCCTGCGAGCCGTCGCCGCCAGTGATTTACGGGCGCCGGGAGGGCGTACCGGCGTGGCATAGTCGTAGTCGGTGAAGTTGGCGGACGTGGGGCTCATCGGCGCTCAGGACCACTACCTCGCCGTGGTGGCCACGTCGCGGGCAGACGGGAGCGTTCAGGCGTCGGTCGTCAATGCCGGCATATTGGGCCACCCCGTCTCCGGGGCGGAGGCGGTGGCCTTTGTCACCTATGGGCGGGCAAAGCTGGCCAATTTACGTGCCCGGCCACGCGCCACGGTCATCTTTCGCGCCGGCTGGCAGTGGGCGAGCGTCGAGGGACGGGCCGAGATAATCGGCCCCGACGACCCTTACCCCGGCTTTGGCCCGGCGGCGCTGCCCGAGTTGCTGAGGTCGGTCTTTAGGGCCGCCGGCGGGACGCACGACAACTGGGGCACCTTCGACCGGGTCATGCGCGAGGAGCGGCGGGCCGCCGTCTTGGTCCGTCCCGAGCGCATTTATTCCAACCCGTCCTCCTAGAGGCGGCGGCCAGGGCCTCGGGCCGGTCGCCGCTCAGCCCATGAGGACGAGCATGTAGACCATGACGAGGCACATGGCCACGTGCGACGCCGCCTCCAGGCGGGGCGTGAGCCAACGCCGGGCCGCGCTTGGCCGTCTGGCGTCGGCGGGGCTCAGCACCACGAGCGCCGCCGGCCGCTCCGCCCCGTTCGGGGGGCCCGTGGTGCCGCCGTCCAGGTGGGCCGTGGCTACCGTCGGCCCCGTGGTGGTCGACAACGCCGCCAAACGGGCGAAGCGGAGGACAGAGCCGACCTCGCAGCCCGCCGAGACCACCAGGACGACCACGAACATCAGGGACAGCCAGGCGGCGTCGCCCGCGGCCAGTGCCGCCCCGCTGGTCGCCGCCGGCATCGGCATCCCACCGTGACCGCCCGTGATGGCGCCGCGGGCGAGGTACATGTAGAGCATGCTGACCGCCATCACGGTGTGGGTGGCGCAGTGGCAGGAGCGGTGGGCCCGGTCGACGTCCTTCCCGGGCCGGTCGTAGGGGCGGCCGGAGCGGGACATGGCCGACGCGAACCACACCGCCTCGGCCCCGAAGACTCCCTCCCAGACGACGGTGGGCAGCAAATTGAGAGACGAAACGGCCATCCCCGCCATGGCCGTGCCCATGAGGACGTGCGAGAAGTTGATGTCGAACTGGAGGCGTTGCCGGCCGGGCCAGGCCGTGGCCAGCCTGAGGGCGGCGTAGGCCGCCACCCCCAGGGCCACGACGGCCACGGCCGCCGACAGGTCGATCGGCGCTCCGATCATGGCTGACCAACCTCGGCGCGCCGTGGGCACTGCCTCGCCGGTCCCGGCGCCGCCCGGTATAGCGTCACGGCGATGGACCTCCAAGCCAAGGTGCTCACTGTGTCCGAGTCCGTCCATGCCGGCGGCCGGGAGGACCGTTCCGGTGCCGCGCTGGCGGCCACGCTCGTCCGGCACGGCTTCCGGGTGGTCGAGCGGCGGACTGTTCCCGACGGTGTCGGGCCGGTGTCGGCGGCGCTGGCGGAAATGACAGCAGGTTTCCACGGGCTGGTGGTGACCACGGGGGGCACCGGCTTTTCGCCGACCGACCTCACCCCCGAGGGGACGCGGGCCGTCCTCGAGCGTGAGGCACCGGGCCTGGCCGAAGCGGCCCGGGCCGTCAACCCTCTCGGCCGGCTGTCGCGGGGCATCGCCGGGACGGTCGGCACCTGCCTGGTCCTGAACGTCCCCGGATCGACGAGCGGTGCCGTCGAGTCGGTCGAGGCGGTGCTCGACGTCGTCCCGCACGCCCTCGAGCTACTGGCCGGCGGCCGTCCCCATTGAGCCGCGGCGTAGCTTGAGGCGCCGGTGACGCCGACCCAGCTCCGCGCCTTTCGCGCCGTCGTCCGCCTCGGCTCGGTGAAAGAGGCGGCGGCCGAGCTCGGCGTCAGTGAGGCGGCGGTGTCGTTGCACATCGGACAGCTACGCCGCGAGCTCGAGGACCAGCTGTTCACCCGCACCGGCAACGGCCTGGCCTTTACCCCCGGTGGCCTGCGACTGGCCAGCCGCGCCAGCGAGCTGCTCGGTCTCCAGGACCGCACGGTCCGGGAGGTGAGCCAGGCGGGCCAGGGACGGCGGCTGATGCGCCTGGCGACCTCGAGCCTTTTCGCCGAGCACGCCGCCCCCGGCCTCATCGAACTGTTCGCCAGTCGGGCCAAGGACCTCGACGTCGAGCTCATCGAGCGTTACAGCCACGAGTTCGTTGCCCTGCTCACCTCCCGGACCGTCGACGTGGCCATCGGCCCCAAGCCCGCCCGCCCGCTCGAGCCGGTGGTGCACGTCCCGTTCCTCAACTACCAGATCGTGGTCGTAGCCGGGCCCGGCCACCCCCTGGCCAGGGCCCAGACCCGGCCCGCCCAGCTGCGCGAGCAGACCTGGCTGCTCGGCCCCTCCGCCGCCGGCGAGGACGGCGCCGTGCGGACCATGCTGCGCCGCTTCGACGTCCCTGAGGAGCGTCAGCGGATCTTCCAGAGCCACGCCGCCGCCCTGGAGGAAACCAAGCACAACCGCGGCATTTCGCTGGCCCTGTCCTTCGCCGTGGCCGACGACCTCTCGGACGGCCGCCTCGTGCGCCTGGCCGGCCCGGGGGTCGAGGCGGACGGTGTGTGGAGCGCCATGACCCTGCCTGGCCACAGCGTCCTGCCCGCCGCGGCCGAGCTGGTCCGGTTCATAACCACGCCCCGGGCCACCCAGGCCATGTTGCGGGGGTCGGGCATCAACATCCGCCGCTTCCGGCCTTCGGTCCACGTCACGCTGTGGAGCTGACGGCGCTCTGGCCATGCTCAGGCCGACCCGACGATAGCGTCGACCACCTTGGACAGGCCCTGGATGCTGTCGGCGGCGAGCAGCTCGTCGCAGTACGGCAGGGAGGCTGCCATGGCTCCGACCAGGGGGACGAAGCCGGGGGCTGACACCCGCGGGTTCATCCAGATCACCCGGTGCGCCCTCCGCCGGAGCCGGGCCATGGCGGCCGCCAGTGCTTCGGGGGGGTCGCTGTCCCAACCGTCCGAAGCGATGAGCACGATGGCGCCCCGGCAGGCGTCGCCGTGACGCGACGCCAGCAGCGCCCGGACATTGGTGGCGATCCGGGTGCCGCCGAAGCGGTCGAGCACCTTGGCCGTGGCTTGTTGTACCGCGGCGTCGGCCGAACCGTGGGCCAGCACCGGGGTCAAGCGGGTGAGGACGGTGGCAAAGGCAAAGACCTCGGCCCGGGTGGCCACGGCGGCGGCGCGCATGAGATGGAAATAGGCGGCCGCGTAGGGCTGCATGGACTGGCTGACGTCGCACAGCATCACCACGCGGCGCGGCTTTTTCAGCGGTTCGGTACGCACGAGCACGGCCGGGTCGAACCCCGTCCGCCGCGCCCGGGCCATGGTCGACCGCACGCTCACCGCCCGGCCCCCGTAGTGGGGGGCCATGCGCCGCGACCGGCGGCTCGGCCAGTGTCGCAACGCGCCGGTCAACCACTCGTCGAGCACGGCCAGGTGCTCGGGGGCCAGCGCCTCGAAGGGCGTGGTGGCCTCTTGTTCTAGGGCACTGGGGAGACGCTCGGGGGAGCGCAGGGCGGGCTCTTCGCCTGCGTCGGTAGCTGGGCTCATTGCCGCCGGGAGGGTGGACCAGGGCAAACCTTCTCCGGGCCCTTCCCGGGCCTCGGGACCGGGCCGCGGTACCCAGCCGTCGTTCTCCCCGCCTGCTGCGCCCAAGGGCCCCCGCCGGGCGTTGGGGTCGAGCGGGAGCACGGCCCCGGCGAACACAGCGTCAAAGACGGCGTCGAAAAGCCCCATGTCCGCCTCCCGCTGGACCAGGGTGGCCCGGCCTACCCAGTACAGGGTGGGAACGGTACCCGGCCGCACAGCCGCCAAGCCCCGGGTGAAGGACTCGATAGCACTGACCCCGACCGACAGGCCGGCCTGGCGCAGGCGCACGGCGAAGGCGGCGGAGAACGCCGCCAGGTCCGTCCCCCGGAGCATGGCCGGGCTGGTGGGGGCGGCACCGGGCGGGCCCATCAGCGCATCTGCCCAGTCATGACCGCACGATCAGGTAGATGACGACACCCACCACCACGGCGCCGATCACCACCGGGACGACGCGTTTGGCCACCGGGCCGCCCGCCAGCTTCAGGAGGTCGACGGCCTCGGCTTCGGAGCCGTGCTCGTCGTGGTCGCCGTGCCCTGCCTGCTTGGTGTGCTCGCCGTGCCCTGCCTGCTCACTGTGCCCTACCTGCTTGGCGTGGTCGGCGTGCCCGTTGTCCAGGCCGTGCGAGGAGCCTCCGGCCCCGCCGGGGTGGCCATCGCTCTTCGCCGCCAGCGTCGCTTCCAGGCTGTCCACGAACTGGCCGAGGAGCTTCTCGGAGACCTCGGCGATCACCGAGCTGCCGAACTGGGCGACCTTGCCCGAGATCTTGAGGTCGGTGGCGACGCTCACTACCGTCTGGTCGCCGTCCGGGCGCAACTGGGCCGAGATCGTGGCCGAGGCGTTGCCGGTGCCGCGGGCCTCCCGGCCCTTGGCGCTGATCACGGCCCGGTAGGCGGGACCGTCCTTCTCTACGAAGGTGGCCGTGCCCGCGTACTCGGTCGTCACCGGCCCCACCTTCACCCTGACCTTCCCCGAGTAAGTGCCGCCGTCCGACCCCGTGAGCTGGGCGCCCGGCATGCACGGGGCGATCCCGGCCAGGTCGGTCAAGACCTCCCAGGCCTCTCCTATGGGCAAACTGACTTTGAACTCATGGTTGATGTTCATCCTGTCCTTCTTCGCTCGTCCGGTCCTAGCTCGGGGCGCCCCCGGCCCGGGCCCGTCCCGACCAGGCCCAGCCCGGCCAGGGCTCCTAGCACGGAGGTGCTGTCGTCAGGCGTCTTGACGATGGCGCCCAGGGTGCGCACTACGTCCGCCTCGGTGAGCTCGCTTACCCCGAGGACGCTCAGGGCCGACAGCCAGTCGATGGACTCGGCCAGCCCCGGTGGCTTGTCGAGGTCGAGCGACCGTAACCGGCCCACGAACTCGGTCGTAGAGCCGACGAGCGGCTCCCCGGCGGCGGGGACGCTACGCCGCAGTATGTCGGCCACCCGCGCCGCGGCGGGGAACTCGATCCAGTGGTAGAGGCAGCGGCGCCGCAGGGCGTCGTGCAGCTCTCGGCTGCGGTTCGAGGTGAGCACGACGACCGGGGCCCGTTCGGCGGTGAAAGTGCCGATCTCGGGCACCGTCACCGACGCCTCGCCCAAGAACTCGAACAGCAGCGCCTCGAACTCGTCGTCGGCCCGGTCGATCTCGTCGATGAGCAGGACCGGGGGGCGCGGGCCCCGGGCCCGTACGGCCTTTAGGATCGGGCGCTCCTGGAGGAACTCCTCGGTGAACAGGTCGGCGTCGCGCAGTTGCTCATGGCGGGACTCGGCCAGGCGGATGGCCAGGATCTGACGCTGGTAGTTCCACTCGTAGAGCGCCTCGCCGGCGGTGACGCCCTCGTAGCACTGGAGGCGGATGAGCGGGGTGGCCAGCGCCCGGGACAGGGCCTTGGCCGCCGCCGTCTTGCCCACGCCGGGCTCACCTTCGAGCAGTATGGGCTGGCCGAGGGCCAGCGAAAGCGACAGCGCAGTGGCCAAGCCGTCGTCAGCCAGGTAGCCGACCTCGTCCAGGCGGCGTTGCAGCTCGACCGGTCCCATGGCCATCGAACCGCCGGCTCCCATGGAAGTGCTCAAACGACGTAACTGTCCCGGCAGTGGGTGCCGCAGAACCAAACGTCCACCCCGTCGACCCGTCGGTGCGGGGTCGACGGGCCCACCACCACGGTCATCCCGCAGGCAGGGTCGACGGCCTGGGCTGGCTTGTCCCCGCCGGGGCGGTCAGGGCTCGGCCCGGGGACGCCCAGGCGGCCACGGCGGAGCTCCTGGACCAACTGGGCCATGATCGACAGGGCGATCTCGGCCGCGCTGCGGGCGCCTATGTCGAGCCCGACGGGGGTATGTACCCGGGCCCGCTCGGCGTCGGACAGGCCGGCGGCGCTAAGCACGGCCTCGCCCCGGCGCCGGCTGGCCACCAGGCCGACGAACGGTACCCCGGCGTCCAGGGCCGCTCGGACCGACTCCGGCTCGTCGCGCCCGAGGCTGCACACGATCACTGCCGACGTCCCCTCTGGTTGATGGCCGGCCAGCGTCCGGAACGAGTCGAAGGCGAAACCGAGGGGCTCGGCCAGTGCGGCCAGGGCATCGGCGATAGGCGTCTCGCCCACCACGGCCACGACGGGCGCCGGCAGGTGGGGCTCGAGGAAGATCTCCAGGGCGCCTCCGGAAAGGCAGGGGTTGACGGCCACGCGCGCTCCTTGGGCCTCGGGGAAGCCCGGCTCATTGGCGGGCACGACCCGAAGGAGCAGCGGTTCGCCGTCCTCCAGAGCGTCCAGGGCGGCGGCGCGCACCGACTCCTGGGCGCACTGGCCCCCGACGAAACCCTCGATGGCCCCGTCCGCCAGCACCAGCGCGTCATCGCCGGGGCGGGCCGAGGTGGGCGCTTGGGCGCGGACCACGGTGGCGTGGACGAAGGGCACGCGTTCGCTGCGCAGCTCCGCGGCCCGCGCCGTCATCCGGTGGGCCACGGGGCCGACCTCGTTCCGGGCTCGTCCCGGGCCCATTTCGGGCTCCTCGGGCTCCTCGGGGTCATCGTGGTCATATCGGGGGAGTGGGGTGGCCCTGCATGGCGTCCCAGACCCTCGACGGCGTGAGCGGCATGTCGGCGTGGCGGATGCCGAAGGGCTTCAGGGCGTCCACGACGGCGTTGACGATGGCGGGGGGCGAGCCCACCGTGGCCGACTCGCCGACGCCTTTGGCCCCGATGGGGTGGTGGGGCGAAGGCGTCACCGTAAAGCCGGTCTCCCAGTCGGGCACTTCGAGCGAGGTGGGGATGAGGTAGTCCATGAGCGACGCCCCCAGGCAGTTGCCCTCCTCGTCGAAGGCGATCATCTCCATGAGCGCCATGCCCACGCCGTCGGTCAGGCCACCGTGGATCTGGCCCTCGATGATCATGGGGTTGATGCGGGTGCCGCAGTCGTCGACGGCCACGAACCGCCGCACTTTCACCTGGGCCGTGCCCGGGTCGACGTCGACGACGCAGATGTAGGCGCCGAAGGGGTAGGTGAGGTTCTCGGGGTTGTAACAAATCTGCGCCTCCAGGCCGCCCTCGATCCCCTCGGGCAGGTCCCCGGCCCCATGCGCCCTCATGGCGATGGCCTGGATGGTGACGGACTTGGACGGGTCGCCCTTCACGTGGAACGACCCTTTTTCCCATTCCAGGTCGGCCACCGAGACCTCGAGCATCCCCGAGGCGATGATCCGCGCCTTGTCCCTGACCTTGCGGGCCACCAGGGCGGCGGCCGCGCCCGAGACGGGCGTGGAGCGGCTCCCGTAGGTCCCCAGGCCGAAGGGCGTGTTATCGGTGTCGCCGTGGACCACCTCGATGTCGGCCGGGGGTATCCCGATCTCTTCGGCCACGATCTGGGCGAAGGTCGTCTCGTGGCCCTGGCCCTGGGTCTGCACCGACAAGCGGACAACGGCCTTGCCTGTGGGGTGCACCCGCAGTTCGCAGCCGTCGGCCATGCCCAGGCCAAGGATGTCCATGTTCTTGCGGGGACCGGCCCCTACCGCCTCAGTGAAAAAGGCCACTCCGATGCCCATCAGCTCGCCCCGCTGCCGCTTTTCGGCTTGCTCCCGGCGCAGCTCGTCGTAGCCGGCCATCTCCATCGACTTGCGCATGGCAGCCTCGTAGTTGCCCGAGTCGTACACCCATCCCGTCTTGGTCGTGTAAGGGAACTGCTCGGGCTGGATGAAGTTGCGCAACCGCAGTTCGGCGGGGTCCATTTTGAGCTCGTCGGCCAGGCAATCGACGAGCCGTTCGACGAAGTACACCGCCTCGGTGATCCGGAACGAGCAGGCGTAGGCCACGCCCCCGGGAGCCTTGTTCGTATAAACGGCCGTCATCTTGCAATAGGCGGCCTGGAGGTCGTAGCTCCCGGTGAAGACCCCGAAGAACCCGGCCGGGTACTTGACCGGGGCCGCCGTCCCGTTGAAGGCGCCGTGGTCGGCCAGGACGTGGCTGCGGATGGCCAGGATCTTGCCCTCCCGGGTGGCGGCTATCTCGCCCAGCATGATGTAGTCCCGGGCGAAGCCGGTGCTGGTCAGGTTTTCCGAGCGGTCTTCCATCCACTTGACGGGCTTGTTGAGCACCAAGGAGGCGACGATGGCGCACACATAACCGGGGTAGATGGGGACCTTGTTGCCGAAACCGCCGCCGATATCAGGTGAGATCACCCGGATCTTGTGCTCGGGCAGCCCCGACACCAGGGCGTAGACCGTGCGGTGGGCGTGGGGTGCCTGGGACGTAGTCCACAGGGTGAGCTTCCCGTCGACCCGGTCGTAGTCGGCCACACAGCCGCAGGTCTCCATGGGGGCCGGGTGGACGCGCGGGTAGACGATCTCCTGGGTCACGACGACTTCGGCTGAGCCGAACACGGCCTCGGTGGCGTCGGCGTCACCAGTTTGCCAGTCGAAGCAGTGGTTATTGGTCTTGCCCTTGAGGTCGTCCCGGATGACCGGCGCCTCGGGGTCGAGGGCCTTGCGGGCGTTGACCACCGGCTCCAAGATGTCGTACTCGACGTCTATGAGCTCGAGCGCGTCCCGGGCCGAGTAGCGGTCCTCGGCCACGACGAAGGCGACCTCCTGGCCCTGGAAGCGCACCTTGTCTGTGGCCAGCACGGCCTGTACGTCGTTGGACAGGGTCGGCATCCAGGCCAGGCCTTTGGCGGCCAGGTCGGCCCCGGTGATGACCGCCTTCACCTTGGGGTGGGCCACGGCCGCGCTGGTGTCGATGCGCACGACCCGGGCGTGGGCCACTGGCGAACGCAGGATGGCCAGGTGGAGCATCCCCGGTAGTTGCACGTCGTCGCAGTAGCGGCCCAGGCCCCGTATGAAGCGGGGGTCCTCTTTGCGCAGCATGCGCCCGTAACCGACGGGTTTTTGGTCGTTGTCGTCGAAACTGTCGAGCGGTCGGTTCTCGAGGGTGGTCATGAGGCGCTCCCTGCCATCTGGTCGACGTCGCGGTGGCCGGCGTGCTCTTGGCTGGCCTCGTAGGAGGCGGCCCACTGTACGGAGCGGACGATGGTGGCGTACCCCGTGCAGCGGCAGATCTGGCCCGATATGGCCTCGCGGATCTCCCGCTCGGAAGGGGCCGGGTTGCGGTCCAGCAGGGCCCGGGCCGTCATCATCATGCCGGGCGTGCAAAACCCGCACTGGAGGCCGTGGCAGGCCATAAAGCCCTGTTGGACAGCGTCGAGCTGACCGTCGCGCTCCAGGCCTTCGACCGTGCGCACCTCATGGCCCCCGGCCATGGCGGCCAGCACGGTGCACGATTTGACCGGCTCCCCGTCGAGCCAGACCACGCAGGTGCCGCAGTTGCTGGTGTCGCAGCCCCAGTGCGTGCCGGTGAGCCCGAGCTGGTCCCGTAGGAAATGGACCAGGAGCAAACGGCCCTCGATCTCCTGGGTGACCTCGTTGCCGTTGACCGTCATGGACACCTGCACCGTCAGACCTCCGTTCCGTTGGCCGGGGTTCCGTGGGCCGGTGTTCCGTTGGCCGGCTCTCCCGTGGCCCGGCGGACGGCGCGCCGCAAGGCCCTGCGGGTCAGCTCGTCCGCCAGGTGGCGCTTGTACTCGGCGCTGCCTCGCATGTCCGTGGCCGGGCTACAGCTCTGGGCGGCGATGGCGCCCGCCTGGGCATAAGCGGCCTCGGAGGGCGACTGGCCCCGCAACGCCTCCGATATGGCCGGGATCCCGGTGGTGTTGGGCCCGACGGCGGCCAACCCCACCCGGGCGTCGGCGATGATGCCGCCGTCGAGCCAGACGGCGGCGCCGGCCGAGACGACAGCCCAGTCGCCCGCCCGGCGCTCGACTTTCTCGTAGGCGCTAGAACCGTTGGGCCTGATCGGGAAGCGGATCTCGACCAGCATTTCCCCGTCGCCGACGGCCGTCTCGTACGGTCCCCGGTAGAAGTCCGTCATGCTCACCGCCCTCGTCCCGGCCCGGCCCCGGATGACGCAGGTGGCGTCGAGGGTCGTGCAAACGGCCGAGAGGTCCTCGGACGGGTCGGCCTGGCACAGCGAGCCGCCGATCGTGCCCCGGTTGCGTACGACGGGGTCGGCGATCACCCGTTCGGCATCGCGGAAGATCGGGAACACCTCGGCCAGCTCGTCGGACTCGAGCAGCTCGCGATGGCGGGTCAGGGCGCCGATGCGGATCTGGCCCGGCTCCGCCCGGACATAGCCGAGCTCGTCGTGGAGGTCGTTGATGTCGATGAGGTACTCGAGGTTGGTCAGGCGTAGCTTCATCATCGGCAGCAGGCTGTGCCCGCCCGCCACCAGCCGGGCCGAGCTCCCCAGGCGCTCCAGCAAGCCGATGGCCTGGTCGACACTGGAAGCTCGCTCGTACTCGAACGGCCCCGGGACTTGCATAGGTACCCCCTTGAGCTCTTTGCTCAGCAGTATGAGACGCGCCCGGGGCCGGCTGTCAACAGTGACCTAAGGATTGCCTTAATAAGGGTGCCGACCGGTGGCGGCCCGATATTAAGGGAACCCTTAAGTCGGGAAGGGACCTGGCCCGGGCTCGCCTAGTATCGTCGCCCGGGCCCGCCGTGTGCCCTGGGACCGCGCCCCTGGGGGGTGGCCGTGAAGGAACTGCTCGACGACATCGACCGCTGGCAGGCCGAAGGGCACCGCGTGGCCCTGGCCCGGGTGGTGCAGTTGACGGGCTCGGGCCCCCGGGACCCGGGGGCGACGATGGCCGTGAACGACGCCGGCGAGGTGGCCGGTTCGGTCTCGGGCGGGTGCGTCGAGGGGGCGGTGGTCACCGAAGCGCTGGAGGTGCTGGCCAGCGGTCAGCCCCGGCTGTGCACCTTCGGCTACTCCGACGACGAGGCCTTTGCCGTGGGCCTCAGCTGCGGTGGCACCATCCGTGTCTTCGTAGAGCCCATGGACTGAAGCGGGCTGAAGCGTACTGAAGCGGACTGAAGCGGACCGGGTTTGAACAGCGCCTTCGCCCTCCTGCGCGATTGCCTGCGGTCTGATCAGCCCGTGGTGCTGGCCACGGTGGTCGAAGTGGGCGGCGGGGCGCCGGGCGTACTGCTCGGGGCCAAACTGGTCGCTCGCCCAGGCCACGAGCCCGTTGGTTCGCTCGGCAACGAAAGGCTCGATGACGTCGTGGCCAGGGACGCCCTGGGTGCCCTGGACAGCGGCTCGAGCGCCACCCGTCACTATGGCGCCCACGGCGAGGCCATGCGCTCGGAAGTGACCGTCTTCCTCGAGGTGTTCGCCCCGTCCCGGCGCATGGTCATCTTCGGGGCCGTCGATTTCACCGCCGCCTTGGTCCGAGTGGCCAAAGTGCTCGGTTACCGGGTGACGGTGTGCGACGCCCGGGCCACCTTCGCCACGGCCAGGCGCTTCCCCGAGGCCGACGAGGTCGTCGTGGAGTGGCCCCAGGCCTACCTGGCTGAGGCCGGCGAAGACCTGGGACCGCGTGACGCCGTGTGCGTGCTGACCCACGACCACAAGTTCGACGTGCCCGCCATCGTGGCCGCGTTAGGTACCCGTGTGGGCTACCTGGGCGCCATGGGCTCGCGCCGCACCCATGCTGGGCGCCTAGAACGCCTCCGCGCCGCCGGCGTCGACGAGATGGCCCTTTCCCGGCTGATGGCCCCGATCGGCATCGATATCGGTGCCCGCACGCCCGAGGAAACGGCCATCGCCATCTGCGCCGAGATAATTTCCCGGCGTTCTCAGGCCCCGGTGGTCTCCCTGCGGGACGGGCGGGGGCCCATCCACCGGGGGGCGCCCTAAGCCCGAGGTCGAACGGGCCTCGTCGGCAATCAAAAGTAGGCCTAGTCGGCGATCAAACGGCGGTCAGAAGGCCTCCGAGGAGGTCGAAGGAGACCACGGCTGGCCCCGTCCGCGGGCCCGGGGGCAGGTCGACGAGGACCCTCCCGTCCTGGGCCCGAGCGGTCACTGGCCGGCCCCCGGCCAGAGCGGCGGAGCGAAGCTCAAGGGAGCCGGGCCGGGCCTGTAGCGGCGTCGGCCCTGATGCGTCGACGAAGGCCCAGGCCCGTTGGCCCTTTTGTGTCCAGCGGGACCAGGGTGCCTCTGACGGCTCGGCCACGTCGCTCTTCACTGGCCTTGTGCCGTAGATCCCCTCGGCGGCCACCTTCATCCAGGCCCCCAGCTCTTCGAGCGGCACCCGTTGGCCGGGGGGGACCAGGCCCTCGGCCGTCGGCCCGACGTTGAGCAAAAGGTTGCCACCGCGGGACACCACGTCGACGAGGAGCCTGATCAAGCCGGTGCCGTCCAGGAGATGGGCCGCGCTTTCCTCCCGGTTGTAAGCGAACGACAGCCCGATGCCTCGGCAGTGCTCCCACACGGCGCTCTGTTCGCTGTCGAGGTGGAACTGGTACTCGCTGGTCTTGTAGTCCCAGTGAGTGTCGCCCCAGCGGTCGTTGACGACCCCGTCGGGGACGCGCCGGTAGTAGTGGTCCATGAGCTCGAACAGGCCCAGGGACAGCCCGTGCTTGCCGGCGTCGGGCCACTCGATGTCGTTCCACAGGATGTCGGGCTGGTACCGGTCGACCAGGTCCTTCACGTGGAGGTAGGCGTAGGCGGCATAGGCGGCGTCACGCGGCCGGTCCTGGCGCACGGCGGCGTGGGTGCCAATGGCCGGGAGGTTGCTCACGCTCCAATCGAGGCCGCCGGAATAATAGGCCCCGAACCGCAGCCCGGCGTTGCGGGCCGCCACTTCTATTTCCCTGACCAGGTCCCGGTGCGGTCCTCGCCGGACCGTGTTCCTCGTGCCCGTCCCCGGGGCGTCCCACAGCGCGATCCCATCGTGGTGCTTGGTGGTGGGTACGACGTAACGGGCCCCGGCGTCGGCAAAAAGCTTCGCCCAATCGGCGGCGTCGAACTCGTGGGGCTCCCAGGCGTCCAAGAAATCGTCATAAGGAGCGTCGTGGTAAGTCTCCCGATGATGCCGGCGGGCCGGGCCGTCCTCGAAGCGGATGGTGTTCCAGTACCACTCGGCATAGGGGTTGTGGCGGAACCACACCTTCTCGTCGACTGCTCCCAGTTCGCCCACCGGCTCGGCCCAGGCGGGCACCGAGTACGCCCCCCAGTGGACGAAGATCCCGAACTTTGCGTCCGGGAACCACGACGGGACCGGGCGCTTGAGGCGGCCCCAGTCCACCGGGGCCTCGTGGGGCTCTGTCACCTGGGGCCCTCCTCCTGCGTGTCCTCCGGCTCGTTCTTGTCCGAGCCGCGCTCCTCAGCTGCCGGGGCAGACACTAGGCGCCCACGGTTCACGCGAACAAGGGATGTGCGGGCGACGCCCGCGCAGGACGATGGGGGTGGGACGTAGTAGTGGAACCAGGCGCGGGGGCCGTCCGGCTCTTAGCGGTGAAGGGGCTCCCGGGCCGCACAGGAAAGGTCTAGGTAGTTATGGCAAAGGCGGTCGGTATAGACCTGGGGACGACGAACTCGGTGATCGCGGCCATGGAAGGAGGCCAGCCGACAGTTATCCCGAACGCGGAAGGTTCCCGCACCACCCCCTCGGTGGTGGCTTTCACCGAGCAGGGTGAGCGTCTGGTGGGCCAGCTGGCCCGCCGCCAGGCCATCCTCAACCCCAAGGGGACGATCTACTCGGCCAAGCGGTTCATCGGCCGCCGCTACGCGGAAGTCTCCAGCGAGCTCACCGCCGTGTCGTTCGATGTGGTGGCCGGCCCCGGCGACGCCGTGCGCTTCAAGGTCCGGGACAAGGAGTACGCGCCCGAGGAGATCTCGGCCCTGGTGCTGCGCAAGTTGGCCGAGGACGCCGGCAAGTTCCTGGGCGAGAGGGTCACTGAGGCCGTCATCACCGTCCCCGCCTACTTCAACGACGCCCAGCGTCAGGCGACCAAGGACGCCGGGCGGATCGCCGGCCTCGAGGTCTTGCGGATCATCAACGAGCCCACGGCGGCGGCGCTGGCCTACGGCCTGGACCGGCGCCAAAACGAGACCATCCTCGTGTTCGACCTCGGAGGCGGGACCTTCGACGTCAGCATCCTGGACGTGGGCGACGGCGTGGTCGAGGTCCGTTCGACCTCGGGGGACACCCATCTGGGCGGCGACGACTTCGACCGGCGCATCGTGGACCACCTGGCCGAGCAGTTCCAAAAGGACAATGGCATCGATTTGCGCCGCGACCCGCAGGCCCTGCAGCGGCTGTTCGAAGCGGCCGAGAAGGCCAAAGTGGAGCTGTCGTCGGTCACCCAAACGACCATCAACCTTCCCTTTATCACCGCCGACGCCACGGGACCGAAGCACCTCAATACCACGATGATGCGCTCGACCTTCGACCAGCTGACCGCCGATTTGGTGGAGCGCTGCCTCGGGCCCGTGCAGCAGGCCATGGCCGACGCCAAAGTCACCGCGTCGAACATCGACGAGGTGATCCTGGTTGGTGGTTCCACCCGCATCCCCGCCGTGCAGGCCCTGGTGCGGCGCTTGACCGGCGGCAAGGAGCCCAACATGACCGTCAACCCCGACGAGGTGGTCGCCGTCGGGGCGGCTATCCAGGCCGCGGTGATAAAGGGGGAAGTCAAGGACGTGCTCCTGCTCGACGTGACCCCGTTGTCCCTGGGCGTCGAGACGATGGGGGCGGTGATGACCAAGGTCATCGAGCGCAACACCACCATCCCCGCTCGGCGCAGCCAGATCTTCAGTACCGCCGAGGACAACCAGTCGGCGGTGGACATCGTCGTCCTGCAGGGCGAACGTGAAGCGGCCGTCGACAACCGGGTGCTCGGCCGCTTCCGCCTCGAGGGCGTCCGGCCGGCGCCGCGGGGCGCCCCCCAGGTCGAGGTGACCTTTGACATCGACGCCAACGGGATCCTCAATGTCTCCGCGCGCGACAAGGACACCGGCGCCGAACAGCGCATCACTATCAGCGAGAGCTCCAACCTGGGCAAGGGGGAGGTCGAGCGGATGGTGGCCGACGCCGAACAGCACCGCAACGAGGACGCCAGCCTGCGCCAGCGGGTTGACGCCCGCAACGAGCTGGACGCTCTCGCCTGGCAGGTCGAGCGCCGGCTGAGCGACCTGGGCGACTCCGCCGCCGTCCATGAGAAGGCCCGGGCCGAGATGCTGGTGGCCGACGCCCGCCAGGCCGTGAAGGAGGACGCCGACATGAGCCGGGTACAGTCCCTCACGGCCGAGCTGCAGGGCGTCTACCGGGGCTTGCTGGCCGCGGGTGGCAGTGGTGGCGGTGGGCCGCAGCCTTCTGCCCGTGCCGACCAGCCCCCGCCCGGCCCCGGCGACGACGACGTGATCGACGCCGAGTTCACCCCGAGCTAGTTGGCCATGGCGGACCAGGGCCCGGCCCATCGGCCGGGACGCCCGCCCCCGGGCCCGGTGGAGGGCGTTACGGGCGGGGGCAAGAGCGCCGTCGGACCTCACGACGGGCCTGGTGGTACCTCCGCCCGTCCGACTGAGCTGGAAGACCAGGTCGCCGAACTGGCAGCCGAGGCCCGGAGGCTCGACGACCGGTGGCGGCGGGCCATGGCCGACCTCGACAACCTGCGTAAACGCACCGATCGCGAGGTCGCCCGGGCCCGGGCCGAGGAACGGGCCAGGGTGGTGGCGGCCTGGCTGCCCGTGGTCGACCACCTCGAAATGGCGCTTGAGCATGCTGGTGCCGATCCCGGTGCCGTCCTGGAGGGCGTGCAAGCCGTCCGCGACGAAGCAGTGGCCGTTCTCGAGCGCCTCGGAGTGGCTCGGGTAGACGCCGTCGGCGTGCCCTTCGACCCCGCCCAGCACGAGGCGGTGGCGACCACGGTCACCGGGCCAGGGGTGGAGCCGGGCACCGTGGTGCGTGTCCTGCGGCCGGGCTATGACAGCGGCGCCGGGCAGGTGCGCCCGGCCTCGGTCGTGGTCTCGACGGGGGGCCCTTAGCCGTGGCCGAAGGGGCGGACTTCTACGAGGCTCTGGGGGTGGCCCGGACGGCCAGCTCCGACGAGATCCAGCGCGCCTACCGCAAGCTCGCCCGTACCTATCACCCGGACATCAACAAGGACCCGGGGGCCGAAGCGCGCTTCAAGGAGATCGGCGAGGCGTACGAGGTCCTCTCCGATCCCGCCACCAGGGAGCGCTACGACCGCTTCGGTCCCGGCTTCCGCCAGGTGGCCGAGGGGCCCGGCCCCCGGGGAGGGCCTGACGGCCCCGCGTGGGGGCCGGGTAGCCGGTCGGGTGGCCGGTCGGGTGACCGGCGCCCGGTGGCCGACGACGACCTCTTCGGCGATGGCTTCAGCGTCGGAGACCTCGACCTCGATGAGCTGTTCGGCGGTGTGTTCCGCACCCAGGCAGGACCGGTGCGGGGCCCCGACCAGGAGGCCGAGGTGGAGCTGACTGTCGAGGCGGCGTTTCGCGGCGGCCCCCACCGCATCACCCTGCCCGGCCCCGGCGGGCCCCGCAGCTATGACGTCACCATCCCGGCTGGGGTTACCGACGGCCAGCGGGTCCGCCTGGCTGGCCAGGGGGGCCAGGGCCGGGGCGGGCCAGCCGGTGACCTCTACCTGGTCGTCCGCATTGCCCCGCACCCTCGCTTCCGCCTCGAGGGACGTGACGTGTACACGGACCTCCTGGTCAGCCCGTGGGAGGCGGCGCTCGGGGCCGAGGTGGCGGTCGAGGGCCCAGGAGGGGAGATGAAAGTATCGGTCCCGGCGGGCTCCTCGTCCGGGCGCCGCCTGCGGTTGCGCCACCGCGGGTTGCCCAACCCCAAAGGCCAGGCCGGGGACCTGTACGCGGAAGTCAAGATCGTGCTGCCCCGGCGCCTTAGCCACCGGGAGAAGGAACTGTTCGAGGAACTTTCCCGGGCGTCCGAGTTCGACCCCCGGAGGCGGAAGTGACTGGACCGCCAGTGACGGGGACGCAGGTGCGAGCGGTCCTGGCCCGCCCCCTGACCATCGGCCTCGAGGAGTTTTCCCGGGCGGTCGGGCTACACCCCGAGCTCGTCACCCGTCTGGTCCGCCTCGGGTTGATCGACGCCAGCACCGGTGCTTCGGACGGGCTGAGCTTCGCTCCCGGCGAACTGGCCCGCGCCGCTCGCGTACAGCGGCTCCGGGAGGGCTTGAGCCTCAACTACGCCGCCCTGGGCCTGGTGCTCGACCTCCTTGACCGCATCGACGTACTGGAAAGCGCCTTACGTCATACCCGCCCATCTCTTGGAGGAGGACCGAGGTACCGATGGACCCCAACCGCTTGACCCAGAAGTCGGCCGAGGCCCTCCAGGGGGCCCAGAGCATCGCGGCGCGCTTGGGCCACACCGAGGTCGACGGTGAGCACCTCCTGCTCGCCCTGCTCGAGCAGCCCGAAGGCCTCGTCCCCCGCCTGGTCGACGCCGCCGGCGCCGACCTCGCCGGTCTGCGGTCCGATGTCGAGGCCGAGCTGGCCCGCCGCCCCCGGGTGTCCGGCCCCGGGGCTGCTCCCGGGCAGGTCTTCGTCACGTCCCGGCTGTCGCGCCTGCTCGACGCGGCCGACGCCGAGGCCCGCCGCCTGAAGGACGAGTACGTCTCGGTCGAGCACCTAATGCTGGCCCTGATCGACGAAGGTACCGCCAGCCCCGCCGGCCGCCTGCTTCAGGCCCGGGGCGTGGCCCGTGACCGGTTCCTGGCTGCGCTCAGCGCCGTCCGGGGCAACCAGCGGGTCACCTCGGCCACGCCCGAAGGGACCTACGAGGCCCTGGGCAAGTACGGCCTCGACCTGGTGGACAGCGCCCGGGCGGGCAAGCTGGACCCCGTGATCGGCCGGGACGCCGAGATCCGTCGCGTCGTCCAGATCCTCTCCCGTAAGACCAAGAACAACCCCGTGCTCATCGGTGACCCCGGCGTGGGCAAGACCGCCATCGTGGAGGGGCTGGCCCAGCGCATCGTCCGGGGCGACGTACCCGAAGGCTTGCGCGACAAAACGATCTTTTCCCTGGACATGGGCGCGCTGGTCGCCGGCGCCAAGTACCGGGGGGAGTTCGAGGAGCGCCTCAAGGCCGTCCTCAACGAGGTCCGGGCGGCCGAGGGCCGGATCCTGTTGTTCATCGACGAACTGCATACCGTGGTGGGCGCGGGCGGGGCCGAGGGGGCCATGGACGCCGGCAACATGCTCAAACCGATGCTGGCCCGGGGCGAACTGCACCTGATCGGCGCCACGACCATCGACGAGTACCGCAAACACCTGGAGAAAGACGCGGCTCTGGAGCGACGGTTCCAGCCTGTGCTGGTCGACGAGCCGTCCGTCGAGGACACCATCTCGGTCCTGCGCGGTTTGCGGGAGCGTCTCGAAGTTTTCCACGGGGTCAAGATCCAGGACAGCGCCCTAGTCTCGGCCGCCGTGCTGTCCCACCGGTACATCACCGACCGTTTCCTGCCTGACAAGGCCATCGACCTGGTCGACGAGGCGTGCGCCATGTTGCGCACCGAGATCGACTCCATGCCGGCCGAGCTCGACGAGCTCACTCGGCGCGTCATGCGCCTCGAGATCGAGGAGGCGGCGCTGGCCAAGGAGAACGACGCCGCAAGCAAGTCTCGCCTCCAGGACCTCAAAAAGGAGTTGGCCGACCTGCGAGGCGAGGCTGACGCCATGCGGGCGCGGTGGGAGGCGGAGCGCCGGGCCCTGCGCAAGGTCCAGGCTCTCCGCGAGGAGCTCGAGCGGGCCCGGGCCGAGGCTGAGCAAGCCGAACGCAACTACGACCTCAACCGGGCCGCCGAGCTCCGCCACGGCCGGATCCCCGAGCTCGAGCGCCGGTTCCAGGCCGAGGAAGACCAGCTGGCGTCCAAACAGGGCGAGCGCCCGCTCCTCCACGAAGTGGTGACGCAGGACGAGATCGCTGACATCGTTTCGCGCTGGACCGGGGTGCCCGTGGCCCGGCTCCTCGAAGGCGAACGGGACAAGCTGTTGCGCCTGGACGAGGTGCTCCACGAGCGGGTCGTCGGCCAGGACGAGGCCGTGCAGTTGGTGGCCGACGCCATCATCCGGGCCCGCTCGGGGATCAAGGACCCCCGGCGCCCGATCGGCTCGTTCATATTCCTGGGCCCCACCGGGGTCGGCAAGACGGAGCTGGCCAAAGCCCTGGCCGCCGCTCTGTTCGACACCGAGGACAACATGGTCCGCATCGATATGAGCGAGTACCAGGAACGGCATTCCGTGAGCCGCCTGGTGGGGGCGCCGCCGGGATATGTGGGCTACGACGAAGGCGGCCAGCTGACCGAGGCTGTCCGGCGCAAGCCCTATTCGGTGGTGCTTTTCGACGAGGTCGAAAAGGCCCACGGGGACGTGTTCAACACCCTGCTGGCCGTCCTCGACGATGGGCGGCTCACCGATGGCCAGGGCCGGACCGTGGATTTCCGCAATACCGTCATCATCATGACTTCGAACCTCGGCTCCCACTTCCTCATCGAAGGGGTGACCCCGGACGGTGAGATCAAGTCGGACGCCCGCGACCGGGTCATCGGCGAGCTGCGCCGTCACTTCCGCCCCGAGTTCCTCAACCGCGTCGACGACACCGTGCTTTTCAAGCCGCTCACCGAAGGCGAGATCGAACGGGTCGTCGACCTCATGTTGGAGGACCTGCGGGGCCGGTTGGCGCAGCGGCGGATGACCCTCGAGGTCACCGAAGAGGCGCGTCGCTTCGTCGCCGACGCCGGCTACGACCCCGTTTACGGTGCCCGTCCCCTGCGCCGGTTCATCGCCCACCAGATCGAGACCCGCATAGGCCGCGCCCTGCTCGGCGGGGACATCGAGGATGGGGCGGTCGTCCGGGTGGACATGGCCGAAGGCGAACTGGTCGTTGGGTACTCGAACCCGGCCCCGGCGCCGGGGACGGTGGACCAGGGGGCGGCGCCGGGCATTGCCGCCGCGTAAGCCGTGCCGACGCCTAGGGTGTGCCGGCGCCTAGGGCCCGCTCGTGCCGGGGGCTGGCCGGCGTGTTCAGGGCCCGGACAGGGCGCGCCCCCTGGCGGGGCCCCGCTCGGCGACCAGGCGGGCCAGTTGTACGCGTGAGACGATGGCTAACTTGCGGAAAATATGGCGCAGGTGCGTGTCCACCGTGTGACGCGACATGAAGACCTCTCTGGCCACCTGGCGATTGGTCAGCCCCGTTGCCACGAGGTCGGCGATCCGGGCCTCGGTCTCAGTGAGGCTGTCCCAGCCGGCAACGGGCCGGCCGACGCGGGCCGGACGCCCAGACGAGGGTGTGGGGGACAGCGATGTGGACGACAGCGCGGTGCCCGGCTCCCAGTCCACGAGCTCCCGGCAATAGGCGGCCGCCCGGGCCAAGCCGGCGGCGTGGGGAGGCCCGGCCGCTCCCCTTTCCAGGCGGCCCACCAGGGCGCGCGCCCGGGCCCGGTCGCCAAAGGCCAGGGCCGAGCGGACGAGCACGATGGCGGCTTCGGGGTCGTCGTTGACCCGTCTGGCTTCGAACAGCGCCGACTCGAGATGGCTTTCGAGCTGGCGAACATAGGCGATGGGCTCCGACAGCGGGTACGGCTCCATAACTAGCGCCTCCTTGTGCGGCCCTGTCATAACCATGCGGCTTTCTCATAACCATGCGGCTTTACGTCCTGATGGTCATCGTCCGGGGAGGACAAAGTTGTTGCCCGCAAAGGACAAGATGGGCTCTGGGAGGATCAGCGGCCCTGCAGTGCCTGCCGGGCCCGCCGAGCACGAGTGGCCAGCTGTAGGTGGAAGTTGGTACCCGGGTCGTTCAGGTCGAGGCCCGAGACTTCCCGGATGCGGCTGAGGCGGTACTTGAGGGTGCTGCGGTGCACCGACAGCGCCCGGGCGGCGGCGTCGTAGGTCGACCCGTGCTCGAGGTAGCTGCTCAGCGTATCTGTGAGCTGTGACCCGGTCTTGACGTCGTAGGCCAGAAGAGGTCCCAGCCAGCGCTCGACTAGCTGGTCCAGCGCCGCCAGGTCGGGAAGGTCGCAGAACACCTGGTAGATCCCGAGGTCCTCGAAGGTCGTCACCTGGTCCCGCCCGCCCACGAGCACCTGGAGCTTGAGCGCCTGCTGCGCTTCCCGGTAGGACCGGGCGAAGTCGCCGAAGTGGTCGCAGCGCCTGCCCACCGCCATGCGGGGCCGTTCGCCGCGGACCTCTCCGACCAGCCGGCGGCGGAACCGGTCCCAGTCGGTCTCGGAGTCGGCGAGCAGCACCACTCCGTCCGGCCGGCCCACCATGAGCGAACCGGCGCCGACATCGCGGGCCACCCGGCGCACGGCGTTCAGGAGGGTGTCGCCCTTCGCCCGGCCCTCTATGAGCACCACCCAATGGGGCCGCTCCAGGTCGTAGCGCAAGCCCCGGGCCAGGCTTAGGGCGCCGATCTCGTCGGTGCCGGCCAGCAGGTCCACCACCAGGTCCGCCCGGCGCCGCCCTTCGCTCTCGGCCTGAGAGCGCACATGGGCCAGTTCCACCACCAGTACCGCCGTGGCCTGCTCGAGGACCCAGCGGCGTTCCGCCTCGCCCGCCACCTCTCCGGTGTCGAGCAGGACCAGGACGCCCATTACCTCGTCGTCGACCCGGGCCACCGATACGAGCCGGGCCCCGTCGCGTATGGGGCCGTCTGCGGCCACCGCCATGCGCAACACAGCGTTGCGCCGCCCGGCCGGCTCACGGGCATAGTTCTCGGGACGGCCCGCCCCGGCCCAAGCCCACAGGTGGCCCTGGCGGTCCTCGACGGCGGCGGGACAGCCAGTGAGGTCGTGAACGGCGTCCACGACCCCCTGTTGCCCCTCGCGCTGCAAGGCCACCCGGGCCAGCCGCTGGTGGACGGCCACACTGCGCTCGAGGGCCGAACAGGCCGCCCGCAGGGCGGCGGAGCGGTCCCGTTCCCGGGCCTGGAGAACAGCGTTGGCCAGGGCCACGCCGGCGTGGCGGGCCAGGGCGCGCAGGAGGAACTGATCGTTGTCGTCGGGCACGAGGTCGGCGCTGACTACCAGGTAGCCCGACGCCTGGCGGCCGTTCGCCAACGGGTAGGCGTACGTAAAGAGCTCGTCCGGGCCCGGCAAAGGACCGCCTTCGAGGGGGTCGAGGACCGCCATCAGCTCCTGGAGGGCGGCCCTCGGTCTGGCGCCGTGGGGCGCCATTTCGTGCCACCGCGAACCGAACATGATCCCGTCCGTCCGGCATGGCGTGAGCGTGGGCACGGCCGCGGCCACGAGGTGCAGGATGCGACCGGGCTCGCTCTGCTCAGCCAGCAGGGGCGCCAGCAGCAACAGGGCGCGCAGGCCGGAAAGCGGGTCGCGGCGGCCAACGTCGTCGCTCGCCGCTGAACGTTGGGACGCAAACAGTCCGGGAAAACCAGGGCTGACGGCTGAAGGTGGCATGGTCCAGGCCTCGGGTAGCCGCAGCGTACCTTGCCGTTGCCCGTTTCTTGCGGGGCACCAGAGAGCCCTAGCCATTAACCCCCGCCGGCGGTCGAGCTCAGGGCGCCCTCGACCCATTGCCTTAGCACATGGGCCGGCGCCGCCCCGACCTGGCGGGAGACGACGGCCCCGCCTTTGACGAGCAAGAGGGTCGGGACGCTCCGGGCGTCGAAGCGCTGGGCCAGTGCCGGCGAGTCGTCGACGTTGACCTTGACGAGCTTCAGGCGCCCAGCCATCTGGGCGGCCAGTACCTCGAGGGCCGGGCTGACCATGCGGCACGGCCCGCACCACTCTGCCCACAGGTCCACCAGGACGGGCACGGTCGCCCTGCCCACGACCTCGTCGTAATCGTCGTCCCCGGCCTGGGTGACCCATGGCAGCGGTGCGGCACACTTGCCGCACTTGGGGACGCCCGAGGCGCCGGCCGGCACCCGGTTTTTCGTCCCGCAACCGGGGCACCGGACTATACCGGCCGGCGATGGCGCCATCAGCGCCTTAAATGGGCCGAAGAGGGCAGTTCCTGGTCCAGGAAAATTTCGTCCACATAGCACCAGTACCACCCCTCGTCCGGCTCGATCGACCGGATCACGGGGTGGGCCGTGGTCACGAAGTGCTTGGTCGCATGACGGCCCGGGGACTGGTCGCAGCAACCGACGTGGCCGCACGCCGTGCACAGCCGGAGGTGGAGCCAGTCCCGGCGCCCGGCGGCGACACAGTCCTCACAGGCGTACGCCGACGGCTCGGTCACCCGGACCGTCTGCATGTGGGCGCAGGACATGTTCATCGTTACCTCCTGGTTCAGGACGAGGGTGCGGCGGCGGGCGCCCCACCGCCGGAGAGGGCTTCTTGGAGCTGGCGCTCGGCCTCGTGGGAGAGCGACGTCTTCAGCACGGTGCCGTGATAGTGCGACAGGGCCTCCTCGACGCGGTCGGAGGTGACCTTCTCGGCGACGACGAACAATGCGGCCGTGCCGGGCTGGAGCATGTCTCGCACGCGGTCCTGGAAGGCGCGGCTCATGTCCAGCTTTTCGACCAGGCCGATGAGCGCCCCGAGGCCGGCCCCGACGGCCAAGCCGAAAATCGGGATGAAGAACAGGACACCGAACAGGAACCCCCAGAGAAGTCCCCACGTGGCACCCCTAGCAACCTGATGGTGTGTCGTCCTCACGTGGAACCGTCCCTTGTCGTCCCGGCTTATGACGGCTATGGCCTCGGGCTCGAGGACAAGGTCGGCGGCGAGCCGCAGCAGCTCGGCTTCCGCCTCGTCGGCGGTTTTCTCGTCGGGGTAACCGATCGCGATCAAATCGGCCATCGTGCCTCCTATCGGTGTTGTCCGCTGGGCGTACTTCTCCTTGGACCAGGATCCCCCGGTAGGCGCCGCTTCGCATCCCGCGATCGCGTCGAAACGGTCACCGTACCGCGATGGCGTTGAAAACCTTGGGATCTCCCGGTGGCGCCGGTCTGCTGGCCCGGGCTCCGCCGGTGTCAGCCTTGACGGGCCGGGCCGTTGTCAGCGCTCAGCTGGTCGCTCAGAGGCCCTATCTGGCCCGGGTCGGCGATCACGTGGATCTTCTTGATGAGCTCACCTTCGATGTCCACCAGCGCCACGGCATTGAACTGCCGGCCGGCGAAGGCCAGGAGCACGGCCCGACCGCCCACGGGGTTGGAGACCATCGTGGTCCCGGGACCGAGCCAGCGCAGCACGCCCTGAGCCACCGCCCTTGGGCCGCGGGTGACCTTGCCGGTCCGCCTGTCGAAGGGGCCAAGGTCGGCGTCACCGGAGACCTGCGGGTCGAGGACCGCCACCAGCCCGGCTATGTCCCCGGTCGAGCAGGCCTGAACGAAGCGCTCCACCACCAAGCGGTGCCCGGGCGTCGGGTGCTCGACCCCCGAGCCGGTGGCTGCGGCCCGGCCTTGGATTTTCAGCCGTGCCCTCCGGGACAGTTGGCGGCAGCTAGGGGCTGAGCGGCCCACAGTCTCGGAAATGGCGACAAAAGGCAGGGCGAAAATGTCATGGAGGACGAACACGACCCTCTCGGCCGGCTTCAGCTCCTGGAGCATCACCAGCAGGGCGAGGCGGACCCCGTCGTCCAGCGTGGCGCGGTCGGCCGGGTCGATGGGCGCGCTCGGGTGGGCCGCAGGGCCGGCGAACTCGACCGTGGAGGAGTCGTGGGCAAGCTCGCGCCGGGACCGGGCCGAGTTGATCTGGTCCAGGCAAATGCGGCTTGTCACCACGATCAGCCATCCCCGCACCTCCTCGATCTGGTCGGTGCGGGCATTCGTGAGCCTGGTAAAGGCTTCCTGGACGGCGTCCTCGGCGGCGCCTATGTCGCGGAGCGTGGCGAAGGCCAGGTCCACCAGGTAGGGCCGGTGTGCCCGCCAGGCTGTGGAGACCATGGCGTCGGTCCGGTCCTGGCTGGTTGTCATGGGTTACCAAACCTACGTTCTGTTATCGTGCCCGTCGGTGCGGCACCCAGTTAAAGACGGGACAGGGGAGCAGAACGTGACAACCTCTCTGCCCTGGGCCCGCCGACGGGCGGGGGCGGCGGCGGCGCTCGACCTCCCGATGTTCGGGCCGTCACATTTCGGCCTCCTGTTTTGTCCTCTATGGCAGGTCCACTACGTCAAATGCCGAAGGGCGCCGGGGCATTCCCTCGCCCGGTCTGTTGCCATCGCCCAACCCGTCTACAGGTACTGCCGCGCCCACCGCGGCCACCCTTCCGGCGGCCTTGGCCACCCGTCGCGGCAAGCTCACCCTGGCCCTGCTGTGCGCCGCCGCCTTCCTCGACCTGGTCGACGCCTCGATCGTCAACATCGCCCTGCCCTCCATCCGCCGCGACCTGCATTTCTCCGTACAGGGCCTGCAGTGGGTCCCGAGCGGCTACCTCCTCACGTACGGAGGTCTCATGCTGCTGGGCGGACGGTCGGCTGACCTGCTCGGTCGCCGCCGCGTCCTGGTGGCCGGGACCTTGGTGTTCGGCCTTTCGTCCCTGGGCGCGGGGCTGGCCGGCTCCTCGGGCGTCCTGGTAGCGGCTCGGCTGGCCCAGGGGGCGGGCGCCGCCCTCATGCTGCCGGCCGCTCTTTCGGTCCTGACCACGACCTTCAAGGAGGGCACCGACCGGCATAAGGCGCTCGGTGCCTGGGGCGCGGTGGCCGGGCTCGGGTCGGCTGTAGGGGTGTTGTTGGGAGGGCTCCTGGCCCAGGGCCCGGGCTGGCGCTGGGTGTTCTTTGTCAACCCGCCGGTCTGCGGGCTGGTGCTCGTCGCCAGCTTCGGCCTGATCGGCGCCGAACGGCGTCATGGCCGCCGGGCGGGCTTCGACGTCGTCGGGGCCGTGCTGGCCACCGGCGGGATGCTGCTCCTGGTCTACGCGCTGGTGCGGGCACCCGACGTGGGCTGGGGAGCGGCCCGCACCGTCGGCGAGCTCGCCGGCGCAATGGCATTACTGGGCGCCTTCGTGTTCAACGAGCGCCGTAGTCCCGGCCCGCTCCTGCCCCTGTCGGTCTTCAGGGTGAAGGGCCTCGCCGCCGCGACGTCACCCAGCTGATCGGCGTGGCCGGGTTCATCGCCATGTTCTTCTTCCTCACCCTTTATATGCAAGACGTCCTGGGCTACTCGCCCGTGCGGACCGGCCTTTCTTACCTCCCCGTCACCGCCGGGGTGGGTGCGGCCGCCGGTACCGCGTCCAAACTTATGAGCCGCACCGGCACGCGCCCCATCCTCGTGGCCGGGACGCCGGTCGCCGCGGCGGGCGTCTACTACCTGTCGCGTGTCCCCGTCCATGGCTCTTATCTCACCGACGTCCTCCCGGGGATGGTCGTCATGTCGGTGGGCCTCGGGGCGGAGTTCGTCGCCGCCACCACCGCCGCCAACGCCGGCGTGGCCCCTGACAAAGCTGGCCTGGCCGCCGCCCTACTGAACGCCTCGCAACAGCTCGGCGGTGCCCTGGGGCTCGCCATTTTCTCCGCCATTGCCACCGCTCGCACCGCCGGCCTGCTCGGCGCCCACCGTCCCCTGGGCGTGGCCCTCGACTCCGGGTTCCACCGGGCGTTGCTCGCCAGCAGCATCTTCATGTTGGCGGCGGCGGTAATAGCCCTGCGCACCACGAACACCCGAGGTGAGCCTGAGCTACGATAACGGGCGCCCGGGCTCGGGGGCAGGCAGACCGGCGACCGTCCGACTTACCTGTCGCTAACTGGCCTGTCGCTAACTGGGCCGTTGGTTGTGAGCGAGGAGTGGTGCGATGAAGTACGGCCTGAACATCCAGCCGCAAGCCGCCCTGGACTTCGTGGCCTTGGGAGCGCTCAACCACCGCCTTGACCCGGGGGTGGTCCCCTTCCGCAAGGCCACGTCGTGCCACATCCACCCGAGCGGCGCCGAGTTCAACGTGGCCGCCAACCTGGCCGACTGCTTCAAGCTCAAGACGGGCATCGTGAGCGCCATGGTGGACTACCCCATTGGGGACCTCATCGCCGAAGGGGTGCGGGCAAAGGGGGTGACGCCGTTCTACAAGCGTTTTGCCCACGACGGCGTGCGGGGGCCGAACATGGCCACCGTCTACAGCGACCGCGGTTACGGCGTGCGGGCCCCGGTGGTCTTCTATAACCGGGCCAACGAGGCGGCCGCCGATCTCAAGCCCGGGGACTTCGACTGGGCCGAGATCTTTGGCGGCGGAGCGCGGTGGTTCCACAGCGGCGGGATTTTCGCCGCCCTGTCGAGCACGACCAGCGAACTGATCGTCGAGGCCATTAGGGCGGCCAAGGCGGCCGGGGCGGTCGTGTCCTTCGACCTCAACTACCGGGAGAAACTCTGGAATATCTGGGGCGGCCCCGAGCAGGCGGTCACTATCTGCCGCCGCATCGTAGAAAATGTCGACGTCCTGGTGGGCAATGAGGAGGATTTGCAAAAAGGGCTCGGTATGGCCGGCCCGGAGATCGGTCGTTCGTCCGGGATGGACCCGAGCGCCTTTGTCGCCATGATCGACAAAGTTATGGCCAGTTACCCTCAGGTAAAGGTGGTGGCGACCACACTGCGGGACGTGCTTTCGACCAACCGGCACAGGTGGAGCGCGGTAGCGTCGATCGGGGGCGAGATTTACACCGCGCCCACCTGCGAGCTCGACGTGCTCGACCGCGTGGGCGGCGGTGACGGCTTCGCCGCCGGGCTCTTCTATGGCCTGCTGGCGGGGGAGGAGCCGGAGGAAGCGGTGCGCCTCGGCTGGGCGCACGGCGCCCTGGTCACGACCTACCCCGGGGACACGACGATGGCCACCCTCCAACAGGTCCGGGACCTCGCCCGCGGCGGCTCGGCCCGCGTCCAGCGGTAGCGGGATGAGCACGGCTTTGTCAGGCCGGACCGCCGTAGTCACCGGCGCCTCCAGCGGGATCGGCCTGGCCGTGGCCCAGAGCCTGGCCCGGGCGGGCATGAACCTCGTCCTTGGTGCCCGCTCATCGGAAAAACTTGACGCCGTCGCCCGCGGCCTGGGTGGCGCCGCCACCCCCGTGCTCACCGACGTGACATCGGAGACTGACACCGCCGCCCTCGTGCGGGCGGCCGTCGACCGGCACGGGGGGATCGATGTCCTGGTCGCCAACGCCGGCGTTTACATGGGTGGGGAGTTTGCCGGTGGGGATCTCCGGGGGTTCTTGGACCTGATCGACACCAACGTGGGCGGGGTCATCCGCACGGTGCACGCCGCCCTCGAGCACATGGTCCCTGCGGGGACGGGGGACATCGTCATCACGAGTTCCATCTCCGGCCATCAGGCGATCTACTGGGAGCCCGTCTATACGGCCTCCAAGCATGCCGTGCAGGCACTGACCCACGCCTTGCGCCGCCAGCTCGTGGGCAGCGGCGTCCGGATAGGTGCCGTGGCCCCGGGCATAGTGCTCAACGACCTGTGGAAGGTGAGCGACGACGAGGAGGTGGCCGCCGGCGTGGAGGCGGGGACGGGCCTGCGTAGCGAGGACGTGGCGGACGCCGTTGTCTACATGCTCACCCGGCCCCGCCACGTCAACATCCGCGACCTGGTGCTGCTCCCGATCAACCAGGAACTCTGAGCCCGATCCCTTACCGCCGGTCACGGGCCGACGGGCGGCCACGCCCTGGGCCAGGACCGAGGCGCCCGGGCGTCGGGGAAATTCCCTTTCCGAGCCGGGGGCGCCGTCATAGGGTGGCGGGGCCGATGGTTCCTGCCCAAGCGCCGGGGGAGGCAGCGCCCGTACCAGGAGGGCCGGGGAAGGCGCCCCGCTGGTCCCTCCCGGCCCTGGTTGCCGTTACTGGTCTTGCCGCCCTGTCTTATGCCTGGTCGATCGGTCACGACCCGCTGGAGCCGTACTACGCGGCGGCGGCCCGCAGCATGGCCGCCAGCTGGCACGACTTTATTTTCGGTGCCTTCGACCCCGCCGGGACCATCACGCTCGACAAGTTGCCCGGCGCCTTTTGGGCCCAGGCCTTGTCGGTGCGCCTGTTCGGGGTGCACACCTGGGCCATCGTGCTACCCCAGGTGCTGGAGGGCGTCGGCACGGTGGTCGTCCTGCACCGGGCCGTCCGCCGCCTGGCCGGGCCGGTGGCAGCCATCGTGGCCGCCGTGGTACTGGCGGCCAGCCCGGCCACGGTGGCCCTCGACCGCGGCAACATCGCCGACACCGTCATGGTCCTCC
The DNA here is from genome assembly GCA_052325485.1 of Acidimicrobiales bacterium. Taxonomy (GTDB): domain Bacteria; phylum Actinomycetota; class Acidimicrobiia; order Acidimicrobiales; family Palsa-688; genus Fen-671. The sequence continues at coordinate 32,077 of JBKQUU010000315.1, forward strand.
TGCTGGTGCTGGCGGCCAACTCGGTGTCTGCCGCCGTGGCCGGGGGACGCCTGCGCCCCCTGCTGACGGCCGGCGTCTGGGTGGGGCTCGCCTTCCAGGCCAAGATGTTGGAGGCGTGGCTCGTCCTGCCCGCGCTGGGCCTGGTCTACCTGCTGGCCGGGCCGGGCGCCCGGTGGCGCCGGGCGCGCTCGGTGATCGCCTTGGGCCTCCTGGCCGGCGCGGTGTCGCTGGTCTGGATGACCGCGGTCAGCCTCGTGCCGGCGTCGCAGCGGCCCTACGTCGACGGTAGCCAGCACAACTCGGAGTTCGAGCAGGTGTTCGTCTACAACGGGTTCGGCCGTTTCGGCGAGCAGACGCCTCTGCAATTGCTCGCCGCCCAGTCCCTGGGCCTGGAGCCGCTCCCCAGCGCCCCGCCCGGCTGGGACCGGTTGGTCAGTGGCCCCCTCGGGCGAGACACCGGCTGGCTCCTGCCCGCCGCCCTGGCCGCCGGGGCCATCACCTGGGCGAGCCGGAGGAAGGCACCGCCGCACGACCCCCTCCGGGCCGCAGTGGTGCTGTGGGGGACATGGCTGGTGGTGCTCGTCGTCGTGTTCTCGGCCGCCACCACCATCAATTCCTACTACACCGCTGCCCTGTCGCCGCCGGTCGCCGCCCTGCTGGGCACGGCCGTGGTGGCGCTGTGGGCCGCCCGCGACCGTCCGGTGGCGAAGGCGGCGGCGGCCGTCGTCGTCGCCGGCTCGACGGCATATGCCGCCTGGCTCATCCCCTCGTCGGGGACAGGGCGGCCCGGATGGCTGCGGCCCCTCGTGATCGCCCTGGGCGCCTGCGCCACCCTGGGCGTGGCGGCCACGGTCCCCGCCCGTGGCCCCTGGCCCGGGGGGCGCCCGGGCCGCAGCGGCCGTCGGGGGCGGCGGGGGCGTCGGGGGCGGCGGGGCACGGTGATGTCAGGGGCCTTGTGCGGTGCCCTGGCCGCCATTTTGGTCGCGCCCGCTGTGGCCTGCGGGTCCATCGTGGTGCACGGTGAAGGAGCTTTCGACACGCCGTTCGAGCCGGCGTCCACCGCCCGGGGCATCGATGCCCTGTTCCTGCGTACTCCCGCCGCCGTCGGGAGCTTCCTGCCCGGCCTGGAGCGCCTCCAGTTCGGTGCCCCCGACCTGCTCGCCACTCAGACGTCGGCGATCGCGTCGGTGTTCGTTTACGCCAGCGGGCAGGAAGTGCTGCCTATCGGCGGGTTCACCGGCACTGCTCCCGAGCCCACAGTGGCACAACTGAGGACCGACGTGGCCGATGGGGACTTCCATTTGGCCCTCGTCGGCCACAGCCGCGACCCCCGCATCGAATGGATCGCCGCTCACTGCCAGCACGTTGGGCGCAATATCGGCTCGCTCACCAATTACTTCTGCCTGCGCGCCGACGCCGGCTAAAGGGCGCGCCGGGTAGCGCCGACTGGACCACGCCCGGGTGGGCCCGGGCCGAAAGTGGCACCCGGGCTCGGTTTTCCGGCCTGCGGTGGGCAAGGCGCGGGCGGCCGGCCCCCTCCGGCGAAGGGTAAATGCCGGGCCCGTTAGCGCTCAGCTGCTAGTTTACGGGCCTGGTTCCCGTCTTCCATAAGGGATTTAGTAGCACGATGAAGTCGAATTTGGCCCCGCCGGTCGAGCCGCTGCCGGCCACCAGGGGCCTCATGTGTGATAGGGACTTCCGCAAGATGTTCCTGAGCGAAGGCTCTGCCGGCCTCGGTTCGCAGGTGAGCCTGCTCGCTTTGCCTCTTACCGCCATTGTCCTTTTGCACGCCAGCGCCTTCGAAGTGGGGACGCTTTCTGCTCTGGGCACCGTCCCCTACCTCTTGTTCGGTCTGCCTGTTGGTGCCTGGCTGGAGCGGGGCCGGCGGCGCCCGGTGCTTTTGTACTCCGCCCTGGGCCGGGCGGCCGTGCTCGGGGCCGTGCCCGTCCTGTGGGCGTTCGGCCGCCTCGACGTCGAGGTCCTGTTCGGGGTGGCCTTCCTCGTGGGCCTTATGACGACCTTCTACGACATCGCCTGGCAGGC
>JBKQUU010000316.1:0-2799 GCA_052325485.1 Acidimicrobiales bacterium
TACTGGCGGGACTGGCGTGATGAGGAGCCGCTCGGGGGCGCGGCATTCGAGGCCCTGACAGAGGCGGGCGACGCCGTAGAGATCGCCCGCTTGGGCCAGCCCGCTCCTCCCGGGCCCTCGGGCGACAACGGCCCGGCGGGTGGGACGGTCGAGGCGCGAGAGGGCTCAGAGACCAAACCACCGGCCAAACCAACGGCCCGTTTCCTCACCATAACGATCGTGCTGGCGACCTTTATAGCCGCCCTAGGCGGGTTCCTGCTCAACCGGGCGTCGGCCGACGCCGCCAACACCGGCGATGTGGCCCAAGAGTTGAGCCTTCAGGGAAGCGCGGCGGAAACCAGCGCCTACCAGCAAGCCGAATCGGACTACTCGCAGTACCTTTCGCTCCAGTCCCTAGAAGCACAGGCGGCCCAGCAAATGCTCGAGGCCACCTATGACCAGCCTGACGCGTCGACGTGGGCCGCCCTTTACAAGGTCGCCAGCGCACAGGCCGCTCGGACGGCGGCGGCGGTGCCGTCCGACCTGCACCCGTACCTCGCCAACGGCGACCCCGACCCCGACTTCCCCTACGACTTCTTCGCCAAACGGGCCTCCGGCGCCACGCAGCTGGAGGCGGAGTCGAACGCCTACAACGATGTCTCAGATAAGTGGTCCCGGTTGGTCGATTCGTACACGGCCATATTGACGATGATCGCGGTGGCGCTGTTCCTGTTCGGTTCGGCTTACGTGCTCTACGGGAGGAACCGCGTCATTTTCACGGTCCTGGGAGGGCTCCTCGTCGCCACGGGCCTTGTCTGGGGAGGCGCACTGGTCATCACCAGGCAGCCCGGCACGCCCTCGGACGCCGCCGCCGCCGACTACGCCAACGGGGTGACCGCCATGGACGAAGCGGCCGCGCCGACCGGGTACCAGGCCGCCATCGACGACTTCACCGACGCCATTAAGCTCCGCTCCGACTATGCCCTGGCCTATTCCGAGCGCGCCGCGGCCGAAGCGTACCGGGGGTCCGAGGCCATCGGCGGCGGCTTTATCTCCAACGTCTCGCCGCACTGGGCGCGCCTGTCGGCGGGCGACGAGCTCGAGGCTTATAACCTTGGAGACCACGACGCCAGCCAGGTGCTCAACGTGGGCTGGGGTTACTACACCCTGTGGATCGTCGGAGGCGGTGGGGGCCGGCCCCCGGGCTTGGCCCTTGACTTTTTCCGCCAGGCCGCCCAGCTCGACCCCACAAACCCTGTTGACTTGCTCGACCTCGGCATCGCCGACCTCGCCACCAGCCACTACCAGGCGGGTGCGCAGTCGTTCCGGGCGGGCGTGGCCCACATGCTCTACAACTGCCCGGCCGGGGGTCAACTGGTCCATTGCACCACGCCGCAACCGCCTACCAGTTACGACCTGCAGCAGGCCTGGTTCGCCGGCGGCATGGAGACCCTGGAGGCGCTAGCCCAGTCCAAGGAGGCAATGGGATCGGTCGCCCTGAGGGCGGCCATCACCAGCGCCAAGGACTTGTTGGCCGACTCGATGGCCAGTGGCAAGGTCGGGACCGGGCCCCACGGGAAGACCATGGCGGTGCCGGGGTTGGGCGCCTTTCTCGACCCCAACTACCTCGAGCTCGACGTACCTGTGCCCAAAGTCACGACGGCCTACCGGATGGCAGGGATGCCCATAACGGTGCTGTGGTACGAGCGGCCACCCGGGGGGACCAAGTGGAGCGCCATCTCCGAGACCGCTTGCTGGGGGCACGGCCAGCAGGTCTGCGGCCGTTACGACAGGCAGTACAACACCTTTCAGTTCGTTACCCGCTTCCTGGCTGCAGACGACCAGTGCTTCACCAACGTCGAGTACCGGGCCGAGCTCTACGTCGCGGGCAACCTGGCCGGCTCGCTCACCCTGTCGCCGAAAGACGACTACATCGGTACCAACCTGGCGCCAGCGCTCTCCAAGACCATGAACGTCGGCATCTGTGCCCCTTCCAGCTGGCACCTGCAGGCCTTGCCTCGGCTCTTCTTCCGCGTCCATGGCCGTGCGGCCACCGTGAGCGGGACGCTGTCCACCTCCGAGCTGTCGTACGCATCGGCGGACCATAAAGAAGGGGTGTACCTGTTCCGTATTTACCCGCCCCGCACTTCTCCCGCCGGGGCCCCGCTCAACATCCAGAAGGTGGTCGAGGCGGGCGAGAACTACGCCATCTACGTCCTGCGAGGCCGGGGCCTGCCGGCCGACATGGCGCCGCTGGGACCGTCGCGCTCCGACGGCGTGTGGGGCCTGGCCGTGTCGGACATGATCACGACCGGCTATGCCAGCCCCAGCACCGGCACCGAAGCTTTCGTGGGCGCGGCCGTTATTGCTCCCTACGGCGCCCCGGCCGGCACTGCCGCGCAGGACAAGGGCATAGCGGCGGACGTGACTAACGACTACGCAGTGGTCGTTACCATCGTGTACGGACCGGTGCGCTCCCAGTTCTGGGCCGGACCGCACAACCTGGGGTTGCAGGTGTTCAGCTCCTGGTCGCTCCTCAACTACGGCTGAGTTCGGCAGCAAGATGAGGTGGGTGGAGTAAAGCTCCCGAGGCCCGACCAGGTGGGGCGCGTGGGACCACCAGATGAGTGCCTTCGGCTGGTGGCCTCATGCGTGGTCACACCCTCCTGGCACCATATGTCCGGTGCCTGCTCGTCCGTTCCTGCCTACCCGTGTCGCTGAGGTCCCCTCGGGGGCCTCGGCCACCACGCGTGTTCGCCTGATCGACGGGGAGCGCAAGCTATTGGAAGAGATAGAGGCGGTCTTGACTGAGGCCCGGGC
>JBKQUU010000317.1:0-30835 GCA_052325485.1 Acidimicrobiales bacterium
GTTGTAGAGCCTTCTTGCCGAGTAACTCTACGTCGTAGAAGAACTCAAGCGGGCGATAAAGCCAAGCAGTGGCACGTCCGGGACGCGCCTGTCGATGATGAGCTGGTCAGCGCAGCGGACGAGCGGGCGCTCGCCGAACTGCGAGCGGACCGTGGCGCGGACTTAGAGTTCGCCCTTCCGCACCGCTGGCCCCCCGCCGAGGCGGGCTCGGGCGGCTGACATGCCGGGGCCCCGTGTGCCAAGCACGCCTCCCAGCTCCGTGGTTAGGCCCCACCCCAGGGCTCCCGAGCCGATCGGACCAGTTGCTCGCCACAGATGTATCAGGGTTTGGGGGGTCCTCAGCCAGCGCAGCCCTGTTAGGTGTGCCATAATCCGACCACCAAGAATTGGAGGACAACTCATGAAAAGGCGACGCCTGCTGAACTCCGTTATCAGCTTGGCAGTTTTGGCCGTCCCGTCGTTAACCCCGACCGGCGCGGCCGAAGCGGCTACGGTCCCGAGCGTCAACGGCGTCTGGTACGGATGGGTCGGTGCTGGCTCCAAAAGCAGTGCGACTTGGACGTTTTTCATAGTGAACAAGCCCGGCTCCTCGGCCATTACTGGGACTTTCGGAGGACTACAGGGTGAAGCGATCCACGGTACGTTCTCGCCCGCTACCGGCGAGGCGACATGGAAAGCCGCCTACCAGTCCACCGACACCATCGATTTTCATGTCACGTTCCATTTCAAGTCGACCAGCACGGCGAAGACGAACCACCCCACCTATATCGGCTGGTACGACTACGTGGTCATCGCGACCGGAGCGACCCATCCAGGCGGCAGTACACGAGGTTGGCGCTGCTCGGCGCTGACCGGCGCCCAAGGCGCCGCTCTCTGCCAGTAGTGGGGACGCCTTGGCGACAGTGTTTAGAGCGCGTCGGAGGGTACCGGCGGCGTTGTAGTTTCTAGTGGCACGTCCTTTCGGGGCGACAGCCGCAATAAATTCCTTGCTCTAGCGTCGTAACTCCTACGAGGCTCCCGCAGACTATGCGCGCATAAGGCTCGTTTGACCCGCACCAAATGTGGGCCCAGGCTCGCTGGCTTCCCGTCCCGGTCCGGCCCACGCACGGGCTGACGACGAGGCCCTGGCGCCGTGCCATGGGGGCGCGCCCCCATGGCGCGAAGATCGCGCCATGACAGAGCCCAGCTTCCGGCTTGTAGCCGACGTCAGTTCAGATGACCCCGGGGCGGTCGGGCCTGTCCTGCAGGCCCTGGTCGATGGCGAAATCTCTACTACCACCGACGGCTTCCACATAGAGGCGACCGTTAGGGGCCAGGACGCCCGAGAGTTGAACCGTACGTTGCTCTCCGCCCTGAGGAGAGCTGAGCGTCGGACACGTTTGCGGTCCGAGTGGACTGCCGGCGGGACAACCCATCGTTTCTTTGACTATGCGTCGAAAGGGAGCCGACCTTCCACGCAGCCGGAAAGAAAAAGCCGTCATATCGAGCGGCCTGAGCCGCCCCAGGCGCGCTAAGGAGCCGGCGGGAAGCGCCGCCATCGCATCGCACGACTCCGAGCTCGGCTTGGGTTGCTTTCAATGGTCGGGTGGGTCTGGGCTGCCAGACGACAACGCCATCGTGACCGATCGTCAAGTGAGGGTCGTCGTCACCAGCACGGCTGAGGTTAGAGATCGCGCACGGACCGCACTTCGCACGCCGGTGCGGCAAGGAGCCTGTTGTGTAGCCGGCTCACCCCGCCTGACATAGGAGAGCGGGCGACGGGAATGGGACCCGCATGACCAGCCTGGAGGATTGGTTCAGGCCCAATTCGCCACCACCGCCTGTGGACGAAATACATGGTCAACGGCCATGTCGACTGCCCGCTGGCGCCCGTCTGTGACCGCCAGTTCCCGCTCCTAGTTGACGTGCGCGCGGGTTAGGGGCCACTACCCGGCAGGCGTCGGACCGGTGCTCCATGCGCCGGTCGTTACGGGCACCGACTGCGATCGCAGGGCGGCCCGTCCGACGTAAGTTACCGGGGAGGTGGCAGACCGGATTGGTGACCAAGAGCCCTGCCTCCCACGCGCAAGGCGATCAAAAGGTCGCGCCTGCTACCACATCGGAGGATGAGCTCATCAGGAGGGTGACCGCCGAGAGGGCCTCCGGGCGGGACACCGCTGGCGAGATCGACGCCCTCTTGAGCGTTGCAGCGGAGAAGAACCGGGCAGCGCTAGACCGACTAGCCAAGTAGCGAACCCCGTGCCAGGGGATGAAGGGGTCAATTATCTGACCCTCGATGACTTCTATCGAGCTGCGGCACAAGCGCTCGGGGCCGACATGGCAACGGTACGGTTGCCCAAGAAGAGCTTGAGCCTGAGAACGCCGAGGCTAGGAGGTACCCGCTCGGAGCGAAGGAGTTCTGGCGCAACCGCCTCGTCGGCAAAGCCAGCTACGGCCAAGACGTGCATCTGATGACCGACGCCGAGTTGAAGCAGATTGGGCGGAAGGCGAAATGAGCTAGTCGTCCGGAGGTCCCAGCGGTAGGGCACGGTTTTTGAACGGCGGCAAAAGACGATGGCGTCTTGCTGATCGACCATGTGAGCGGGTAGGTCAGCGACCACGGCCCCGGCTCCCCTCCCGAAAAGAGGGGAGCCATCGCCGGATGAGCCGCCGCCCGACCCGTCCGCGGGTCAGTTTCGGGGCCGGGTCGCTTGACGGTATCGAGGCGGCGCGAACTAAGACCGGCGACGCCCAACACGCCGCTGTCATCGCCGCGGCGACTCTCGACCTGCTTCGACAAGCGCCCACTACAAGCGGCCTACGCCGTCAGCTTGAAGCTGTGGTTCGAGCTCCTGGGCTCGGCCGAGCTCAGCTGGTCCGAGGTGGGCATCGAGGACGTGGCCCGCTTCGTGGCCTGGTTGCGGGCCCAGGCGCCCAACGTGGTGGTGCTAGCCGACGGGGCCGGCGTGCGCCGGCCGGCCACTGTCGTTACCTGGCCGGGGTGTTCGGTTTCTACGACCACCACGCCCGCTCCGGCCTCGGCGTTGCCGCCGAGCTGGTGGCGTGGCGACGGGTCTCCCGCGGCTCGTACAAGCCCTTCATGCACCATGTGACCAAGGGCCGCCCCCATCCCCGTGCGGCCGGTCGAGCTGCATGTGCCCCGCCAGGCTCCCCGCACCTTGGAGCCCGGCCAGATCGTCGCCGTCCTGGCCGCCACTGAGCACCTGAGGGACCGGTTCTTATTGTCGTTAGTGGCAGAAACAGGCATGTGCATCGGCCAGGCCCTCGGGCTGCGCCACTCCGACTTCGTCCCGCACCGCCGGGAGGTGCATGTCGTGCCCCGGGCCAACAACGCCAATAAGGCCCGGGCCAAGGTGCGCTCGGCGGCCATGGTGCCCGTCTCGGCTCCGCATGCTGCGCCACTGCCGGGCCACTAACCGTCGTTATCCGCGACGCCTCACGGCCACGAGCCAAGTCCAGGACCCCCGCCCGGTAACGGGGATCCGGAGCGGCGGCGATGCGCCCACTAGATGACCGGAATTGGAGCCCTGCACGCTGCGCTTAGGGCATGATCCTTCACGTGACCCGCTCCGCGCACAAGGGCTCTCTCGCGTACATGCCCACCCTCTCCAAGGAGCATCTCAAGCTGGTGCAACGTTGGCACGAGCGCGCTTAAAGCGAGGGACGTGCCGAAGGCCGCGGCGAGCAGCGCTTGGAATACCTCGGCACCGCGATCGTGGTGCCAACCGATGTAATGCCGGTCACGCCCATGTCGCACCTGTTGGGCGAAGCCGGGCTGGCCGAGATCAAAACAAGCGAGGGCGTGCTCGACAAGGCACCGGCAGCGATGTCAGCACAATTTTGGCGGCTACCAAGGGCGCCCTGGTACTGGCGGTCGACATCAACCCCCACGCTCTGGGCGCAGCCCGGGCGGTCGCCGAGCGCAATGGGGTCGCCGACCTGGTGGAGGCCAAGTACAGCGACGTGTTCTACGATGTCAAGGGCACCTTCGACTTGGTCGTGTTCGACCCGCCATTTGGGTGGTTCCGCCGGCGGGACCTTCCGATCGAGGAGGTCACGGTGGCACTCGGCTCGGGAGAGCTCAGTGACGGGAGGTCCCGAACGAGGTGCCGGAGCTCCCTCAGGAGTTGTGACGCTCTTGTGACGGCGGCCGTGTTACCTTCAGCTGTACTTAGCGGACAGGCTGTCAACAAGGGGGAAGCGTGCACTCAACAAGAAGGGCCAAGCCCTGGTACTGTGCCTCGGCGGCGGCCGGCCCGGTGGCCGCTCTGGCGGTGACCGTTGGGGCGTCGTTGGCTGTTTACCCGGCGGTGGCGCAGGCTCACCCGGTCAAGGCCGCGGCCAGGCCCGTCCCCAAAGACCTTTGTAGCTTGGCCCTCCAGCCCGAGGTAAGCGAAATGGGCGCGCCCCCACCTTGCGTGGGGGGGTCGGCAAAGTGGGCTGTGTGGGGCGACCCTTATGTTTACGGAGCGCGTTGGCTCGCGAAGTACCCGCCCGGCGGGGTCTACTTGGAGCTTGAGGTTTGGACGGGGCCGAACGCCCGCCAAACGAACTTTGAAAGAGCGTACAAGGGCACTGGCGCCGCCATCTCGCTAGGGTCATGGGCCCGCGAAGGGGTAAGCGCCAAGTCCGGGGGCATCGTCGTCTGGGAGCATGGCGTTGGGATCACCGCCTTCATCAGTGTCAGCCCCTCCACGGCGGACCTGCCTCGCCCCAACGTGGGGACCCACTTGCTTGAACTCGTCAAGGCCGTCATGGCCCAGGCGTGAACGCGACGGTGCCGCTCCCCGGTGCGCCTTGGACTGCGCCCCTCGGACAGGAGCTGGCAAGGTAGGGGGATGACGACGGAGCTGGGCGAGGTAACCGATGACATCATCAGCCTCCGTCCCCCCGGCGGGGCCGCCGTGCCCCTCATAATCGCGGCACGAGACGATGAGTTCCGCAAGTGGCTCGGGCCGGGGCCCGACAACCCCACCCCGACCGCCTGCATCCTGGTCAGCGATGAGGTCGTCGGTTGGGTCGACTATGACCACGACCGAGAGCACGATTGGTTGGCGCCCGAGGAGGTGAACATCGGCTACTTCGTGTTCGCAAAGCACCGAAGAATGGGGTACGCGACCCGGGCCGTCGCTCTCGTCCTGCGGCACCTTCGGGACAAGACCGGCTACACAGCAGCAAGCGTCCTCGTCCACCCCTGAGAACGAACCTCCCTGGGCGTGGCGCGCCGCCAGAGTGGCCGGGATCGTCACGGCGCGGGTGCCGGCGGCTGACTTTGGCGGGCCAACCACCCGCCCCTTTCCGACGGTCTGTGCTTGCTTGGTGACGATGATCGTCTTGTGCAGTAAGTCGACGTCTTGGCGCTCGAGGGCGAACAGTTCGCCGTCGAGTAAGCCCGACAAGGCGGCCGTCCAGGCAAGCGCCTCGTACCGATGGTCGCCGGGCTTGTAGTTGCGGTGGGAGTAGCGGTCGTTCAACTGGGCGACGACGGCGTCGATCATTCCGAGGGTCGGCTTGGGCATCTCCGATGCCGGCTCGGTACCGGCGCCTTTGATAGTGCAAGGGTTGAACGGGATGAACCCGTCCGAGGTCGCCTCGCCGAGGACAGTGCGCAGGAGCCGGTAAGACTTGGCTGCTTGGCCCGGGGAGTGCCTGGCGGCAACGTCGGCGTGCCAGGAGCGGACAAGGGGCGTCTTGATCTCGGACAGCTCGCGTTGGCCGAGGGCCGGGAGGATGATCCTGTCCAGCAGACCCGTCACCAGTTCGAGGGTCCGGGGCCGGTAGTGCCCGACCTTCTGCTTGCGGTCGAGCCAGCCGGCCACGTACCCGGCCAGCGTCTGCCGGCCGGCGGTGGGGTCGGTCCACACGCCCCGGTTGATGTCCGCCTGGACGTTGGCGAGCCACGCACTGGCGTCCGCCTTGGAGGGGAAGGTGCTCGGCGCTATGAACCTCTGACCGTCGACCTTGTAACTGGCTTGCCACGAGGTCTTGCCAGCCGCCCGTATGCTCCCGAAAGCCCTCCGCCTGGTCGCCAACGTTCCTCCCTTTCGACTCCTTCCATGCTATTCCACACGGACAGTCGGGAGGCGCCCAACTACAAGTTCGCAGGACCTAGTTACAGTGGAGTTACAGTGCCGCGGGATCCAGGCCGTCGCCCCGATAGGCTCACCCCGCCTGAGCTGGACTTAAAGGGGAGCGGGCGACGGGAATCGGACCCGCATGACCAGCTTGGAAGGCTGGAGCTCTACCATTGAGCTACGCCCGCAGTGTGACTGAGAGTAGCAGAGCTCCCTCCTTGGCAGTCCGTGCCCGGCGCCACGAGCTCCGTGCCGGAGAGGGCCAAGTTGTCAGTGGTCCTTGCTCCCCGGTACTGCCCCCTGGCACCGGGGCCGGCTTGAGAACTGGTACCAGGGAGCCGCTGCTCTTTGGTGACGCTCCAGTTGGCTAGACCGAGGGGTCGGGGACCAGGCGCAGGTAGGGCTTCTTGGCGTCGAAGCCGTCAGGGAACAACTTATGGGCGTCTTCGTCGCTCACGGCGGGCACGATGATGACGTCGTCGCCGTGCTCCCAGTCGACCGGCGTGGCTACCTTGAACTTGTCGGTCAGCTGGAGGGAGTCGAGGACCCTCAGCAGCTCGTCGAAATTGCGGCCTGTTGACGCCGGGTAGGTCAGGGTCAACCGGACCTTGTTGGCGGGGTCGATAATGAACACGGACCGCACCGTGGCCGTGGCGCTGGCGCTGGGGTGGATCATGTCGTAGAGGTTGGACACCGTCCGGTCAGGGTCGGCGATCAGGGGGAAGTTGAGCGCGTGGCCGGTGACGTCGGCGATGTCGCCCTTCCAGCCCTGGTGGTGCTCGATAGAGTCGACGGACAGGCCGATCACCTTGGTGTTGCGCTTGGAGAACTGGTCCTTCAATGCCGCTACGCGGCCGAGCTCGGTGGTGCAGACGGGGGTGAAGTCGGCCGGATGGGAGAAGAGCACGGCCCAGCTCCCGTCCTTCCATTCGTGGAACTTGATATGGCCTTCTGTCGTTTCCGCCTCGAAGTCAGGAGCGGTATCGGCGAGTCGCAAAGTCATGAGGGTCCCTCCTGGGGTGTGGCTACGGTGAGATGGGTTGTCTACGTTCCGGGACCCCACCATAGTCATGGAAAAGGTTCCTGCAACCGGGAGCGACGACGATGGGCGGCCGGGTGGCGCGGCACGACGAGAGGCAGGGCGGACCCTGAGGCCCGTCCGTTGTAAGTTGCAGGTGCCTGAACAGTGGGCTGCGAGGAGAGGCACGAGTGGTACAGACCAACGGACGGCCTACGGAAGCGCCTTCGCCCGTCGCCGACGATCTGGTGGCGGACTTCGAAAGGACCTACGGCCGAGCGCCGGAGGTGGCATGGAGCGCGCCGGGGCGGGTCAACCTCATAGGTGAGTACACGGACCTCAACGAAAGCTTTGTCCTGCCCATCGCCATCCCGAGGACGACCCACGCCCTAGTGGCCGCTCGGCCCGACCGGGCACTGGTGGTGCGTTCCACTCACCAGGACCAGGCCAACGGCTCGGCTACGGTAACAGTGCAGCTTGGGGGCCCGGACCTACCCGGTGGCTGGGCGGCCTACCCGGCCGCCGTGGCTATGGCCCTCGAAGCCAGCGGTCGTCCTGTCCTGGGCGCGGACCTGTTGATCGACAGCGACGTCCCCGTCGGTGCCGGGTTGTCTTCGTCGGCCGCCCTCGAGTGCAGTGTGGCCGCCGCGCTCTGCTCTCTGGCCGGTCTCGACATTGCGCCGATGGACCTCGCCCTGGTGGCCAGACGGGCGGAAAACGACTTCGTCGGGGTGCCCTGCGGGATCATGGACCAGGCGGCATCGATGTGTTGCCAGGAGGCCCACGCTTTGCTTTTGGACACCCGCAGCCTGGACGTACAGCAGGTCCCTTTTGACTTGAGCGCGGCCGGCCTCGGGTTGCTCGTCGTGGACACCCGGGTCAAGCACGAGCTCGGTGCCTCGGCGTACTCACGGCGATGGGAGGCGTGCCAGCTGGCAGCGCGTACCTTGGGAGTGCGGGCGCTGCGGGACGTCCCCGCCGACCAGGCCGAGGGCGCCTTGCGCTCCCTGGCTGGGCTGGACGACGGCGAAGTGCTCAAGCGCGCCCGCCATGTGCTCAGCGAGCAGGCCAGGGTGCTACGCGTCGTCGAGGTGCTCAGGGCCGGGGACCTGGCCGCCATGGGCCCCGAACTTTTTGCCGGGCACGCCTCCCTACGGGACGACTTCGAGGTGTCATGCGCCGAGCTCGACGCCGTCGTGGGCGCCGCCGGCGCCGCCGGCGCCCTCGGTGCCCGCATGACCGGGGCCGGTTTTGGAGGCTCGGCGATCGTGCTGGCTGAGCAGGACGGCCTAGGGGCCATCGAGTCAGCCGTCCGGGCGTCGTTCGACGACCTGGGCTTCGCCCCTCCGCACTGCTTCGCCGTCACCGCCTCCGCCGGCGCCCACCGCAGCTTGTAAGCGGCGCCGGGCTCACACCCGGCCGAGCTCTGGCGACAAGGGGTAGGGCGGAAGGTTTTCTCCGCGCCTCGTCATCCGGGAGCAAGGGTGGCTTCGGATACCAGCGACGGTCGTTCGTCCGAAGACAAAACAAGGAGAAACAAATATGCCTGGCATTTCCCGCCGTCGCGTTCTCCGCGACGCCTCCTTAGGTGCCGCCGCGGTGGGCGCGTTCGCGGTCGTGGGCCCTCAGGCCCTCGGCGCCGCCAGCGCTTCCGCCTCGCCGGTCCGTCCCGGCCCGGGTACCGACAGCCAAAGCCTGCCCGCGTCAGCGGCGACGGGGACCGACGTCATGGCCCATGTCGTGGACGACAAGTCCGGCACGATCTCGCTGTACTCAGGGACCAAGAAGATCACTTTCCAGAACCACGCCCTGGCTGAGGCACTGCTGAGGCCCGCCCTGTGAGCTCGTTGACCGTTCCCCGCCCCTTACCGAACCAAGCCGAGGAGAGCTGAGCTATGTCGTCGCACAGAGAAGCACCCGGGACTTCAAAGGACCCGGTGGTCGACAGCACCGACCTTTATGCGTTTGTCAGCCCCGATAAGCCTGACACCGTCACCATTATCGCCAACTATATCCCCCTGCAGGACCCGGCCGCCGGCCCCAATTTCTTCGAGTTCGGCGACGACGTGCTGTACGGGATCCATATAGACAACAACGGCGACGGTCTCGCCGAGATAACGTACAACTTCCACTTCAAGACCGAGACGGTCGACCCCAACACGTTCCTCTACAACACCAGCACCATCACGCCCCCGCCTCCCGGTGGCACCAAGTACGCCAATTTTAACCGGCCCCAGACGTACTACGTCAGCAAAGTCGACGCCAAGGGCAAGGACGTGGTCCTAGGCACGGGGCTCCCGTGCCCGCCGTGCAACATCGGGCCCCGTTCGACGCCCAATTACCCTTCCCTTTCGGCGCCGGCCATCCGCCACTTGGCGGGGGGCGAAACGGTCTTTGCCGGCCAACGGGCCGAAGGTTTCTTCGTCGACCTCGGCTCGGTTTTTGACCTGGCCGGCCTGCGGCCGCTCAACAGCCACCACCTCATCCCTCTGGCCACGGCGAGCGGGGTAAACAGCCTGGCTTCCAAAAACGTCCATACGATCGCCCTGCAGGTCCCGATCAGCCACCTGACTTCGGACGGCACCATGCCGAAGAGCCCGACGGCCTCGGACGCCGTCATCGGCGTCTGGACCACCGCCAGCCGCCAGACCATCAAGATGATCAACGCCGGCAAGGGCACGGCCACCGACAGCGGCCCGTACGTGCAGGTCTCCCGCCTGGGGATGCCGCTCGTCAACGAGGTCGTCGTGCCCGTCAGCCTGAAGGACTACTTCAACAGCCAACCGCCCGACAAGGACAGCCAGTTCGCGGCCGCCGTGGCCAACCCCGAACTGGCCAAGTTGATCCCCGTGCTTTACCCGGGGGCGTTCCCCAACTTGGCTGCTTACCAGGCCGCCGGGAAGACCCGGCCCGACATCGTGGCCATCTTCGCCACCGGGATCCCGGCCAGCATCCTGCCCAGCGCCCCCACCAACGTCGGTGGCAAGGCGGTGGCCGAGATGCTGCGGTTGAACGTGGCCGTGGCGCCCACCACCGTGGGGAGCAAGGGTTACAGCCCGCTCGGTGTCATCGGCGGCGACATAGGGGGGTTCCCCAACGGCCGCCGGGTCCAGGACGACGTGGTCACCATCGAGCTGCAGGCTCTGGCCGGGGCGACGATCCCCTTGGTCGACAAGGGCTACAAGGTGGACGCCGTGGTCAGCGCGGTCACTGACGGAGCGCCGTCGGAGCCCAGCTGCTACCAATCGACCTTCCCCTACCTGGCCGACCCCCACGACGGCTACGACAACCCCGCGACTACGCCGACGGCGACCCCGGACTCCAAGTAAACAGCCATGGCAACGCTCTCTCGACCGCACGGGGCGTGGAAGGAAGAACCTTTCCAGGACCCCGGGCCCCGCTCGGGCCCGCCCGACGCCCTCGTCCTCGACATCGGCGGCGACATCGGCGCCCTCATCATCTATGCCGACGAGACCTGCCTGGGGTCAGAGATCGACCTGACCCCGGTCGGAGCCCCCCGGAGCCACCACTTGCACACCATGGTCCGCCGGCGCCGGGCGACCAACAAGGACGTCATCGCCGGGCTCTATCCCGAAGTGCCTGAAGGTACTTATATCGTTTGGGGCCTCGAGGACAGCGGCCCTCTCGGTGAAGTCACGGTCATGGGTGGGAAGGTGAGCGAGTTCCACGCCGGCAATTGCCGGCCGTAGTACGCCTGGCGGACCTGAGGGCATTCCCCGGACGGTCCGCCGGGCCCGCCCAAGCGTTGCTCAGGTGGCGCCCTTCACGGCCACCACTCAACTTCTCGACCAGTCAGCTTCTCGACCACTCAACTCCTCGACCAGAAAGCGGGCCCTTGTCATGATTGCCAATTTGTTCGGGTCGGACAGCCTTATCGTCCTGGTGGTGGCCGTTGTCGTGCTCTTCGGCGGCAGCCAGCTCCCCAAACTGGCCAAAAACGTCGGGTCGGCGGGCCGCGAGTTCCGCCGGGCCCAGGCCGAAGCCGAACTGGACCACGCCCGGACGGAGGCCGTGGCCGCCCCGGCGGCACCGGTGGCCAGCCTGACGGAAGAGCGGGACAGGCCCTCCGCGGGCTGAACCGGCCGCCCGTGGTCCCGCCTCCAGCGGTTGCAGGATGCGCCAGGGCGCTCCGCCATACCTGGCAGAATCGCAAGCGTCCGTAGAGGAGAGGTGGCAACCTACCCGTGCGCAGCCGGTTGAGGGGCAGGCTCTGGCTGTTTGTCGGGGTCGCCCTGGGGGTCGCTCTCGGGCTCGGGCACCTCGCCTATTTCCACGGGGCGGCCGAGTCGTTGTCGGACACCGCCCTGCGGCTGGTCAACACGGCGGGGCTCACGCTGGCCCACGACGCCGCCAAGCACGGTGCCCCCCGCCGAGCCGTCGACGGGCTTACCGCTGTCTTCGCCGTGCTCCTGCCCGGGCTTACCGCCTTCCTGTTGGTCCTGGCCGGGCGTTCCACCTTGCGCCTGCGGGCCATTGTGGCCGTGCTCTTGGCCATCCTCGGTGTCGCCGCCTTTTTTTACCTGCCCGGCGGGAACGCCACCGGTGTGGCCGTGCTGGCCCTGGCCGCCGCCGGGCTGGTGGTGGCCGCCACCGGGCCGCTCGTGGTCGCACCCCTAGTGGCGCTGGCCACGCTCATCGCCCTGGCCTTCCTGCCCCGGCTGCTGGCCAGCCACAGCACCCTCCCCAACGCCCCGGTCAACGCCCTGCACCAGGCACTTTTCGCCACGGCCGGCTCGCCGTTATGGCTGAGGGTCGTCGTGGTGCTCGTGGCCGCCGCCCCCTTCGCCCTGGTCGCCCGACTTATCGTCCGGTAGGAGGAAAACTCGGGCCCGCCCCATTGCCCCGTCGTTCAGGCCGGGCCGGCGGCGCCTATAACCAGGCGACGTCGTCGTCGGCCTGGTCCGTCACCCTCTCGCAGGTAGGGCAGTACCAGCGGGCCTGCAGGGGAGTGCCGCACGCCCGGTGGCGAGGGCCCTCGTGCTCGTCTCCCAAGGCTCGGGCCCCCCAGCTGGCCAGGAGCCTCATGGCCCCGGCCAGCTCGCGCCCTTCGGCGCTGACGCGGTACTCGTAGCGAGGCGGCCTTTGTGAGTACGGCACGGCCACGACCAGGCCATCGCCCTCCATGCGGCGCAGCCGGGCGGACAGGACGTTGGGGGCGAGGCCGGCGACGGCGGCCTCCAGGTCTTTGAACCGGCGGGGCCCTTCCATGAGGGCGTCGATTATGAGCAACGTCCAGCGGTCGCCCACCCGGGCCATGGCCACGTCGAGGGCCGGGTTGTTGGGCCCCTCGTCCCCTCCGGCCGCCAGGGCGCCCGTCGTGACCTCAGTGAGGCCGCCCCCGGGGCGTGGCCGCCGGCGCCCCGGGCCCTTGGCCCCGCTGAGCTCAGTCATGGTCTCGCTATCAGTCTCGTCCAAAATCTCCGCCGGTCCCGTCCTCCTCCAGAGTAACTTCGTACTTGCAAGTTACAAGTCATACCAGCAAAAGGGAGAGAGGACATCATGAGCACATCATTGGTCGAGTTCTCGGACGCTGTCGCCGAGGTTATCGCCGGGGCCACGCCCTCCGTGGTGGGAGTGGGGAGGGCGGGCAGCGGCGTAGTGGTGGCCGACGGTATCGTTCTGACCAACGCCCACAACCTGCGGGGTGAGGTCGAGGTTTCCTTCGAGGACGGCCGGGTGGCCGTGGCCAGCGTGGCCGGCGCCGATGTGGACGGCGACCTGGCCGTCCTGGCCGTCGACACCGCCGGGGCCCCGTCGTTAGCGTGGGCCGAGGAGGCCCCCGCCCTGGGCCACGTCGTGATCGGCCTGTCCCGCCCGGGTGGGCGGAGCCTACGGGCGGGCGTCGGCTTCATCTCCGGGCTCGGCCTCAGCTTCCGTGGCCCGGGAGGCAGCACCGTCACCGGCGCCCTCGAGCACGGCGCGCCGCTCGTCCCCGGTTCCTCGGGCGGGCCCCTGGTCGGCAGCGACGGCCGCCTGGTAGGCATCAACACCCACCGCGAGGGCGAGGGCTTCTACTTGGCCCTGCCGGCGGGAACGGACCTGAAGCAACGGGTGGACGCGCTGTCCCGCGGCGAGGTGCCCCGACGGGTACGCCTCGGCGTCGCCCTGGCCCCGCCGAAGATGGCTCGCCGGCTGCGGCACGCCGTCGGCCTGCCCGAGCGGGACGGCCTCCTGGTCCACGCCGTCGAGCCTGAAAGCGCCGCGGCCAGGGCCGGGGTGCGCCGGGGGGACCTGATCGTCTCGGTGGGCGGCCAGCCGGTGGCCTCGGCCGGACAACTGGCGACGCTGCTCAGTTCCATCGACGAGACCGGTACCGCCGACCTGGTCGTGGTCCGGGGTGTGGACGAGCTGTCGATAGCCGTTCATTTCGGCCAAGCCGGGCCTTCCGAGCAGGGCACGGCCTGATGCCGGCGCCGGGGACCTTGCCGGAGCTGCCGGGTACCGTCGACGAGGCCCTCCTCGACTCGTACTCCCGGACGGTTTCGTGGGTAGCCGGCCAGCTCCTGCCCTCGGTTGCCGCGCTGCGGGTGGGTGACGGCGCCGGGCGCCCGGTCGGGGCCGGCTCCGCCGTAGTGCTGTCCGCCGACGGCATGCTCATCACTTCCGCCCATGTCGTCCAGGGGTCGGCGCGGGGGACGGCGACCTTCACCACCGGCGAGGAGGTCCCCTTCGAGGTGGTGGGGACGGACAGGCTGAGCGACCTGGCCGTCCTGCGCGCCGGCGGCGCCGCCTACCAGCCCGCTCGCCTGGGCGACGCCAGCCGGGTCAAAGTGGGCCAGCTAGTGGTGGCGATCGGCAACCCCTTCGGGTTCGAGGGTTCGGTCAGCGCCGGCGTGGTCAGCGCCCTGGGGCGTAGCCTGGTGGCGTCCGCCGGGCCCGGGGGCCGGTTGCTCGACGACGTCATCCAGACCGATGCCGCCCTGCACCCGGGGAACTCGGGAGGTGCCCTGGCTGTCAGCTCGGCCGAGGTCGTCGGTATCAATACCGCCCTGGTCGGTCCCTGGGCCGGCCAGGGCCTAGGGATGGCCGTGCCGGTCAATGAGCGGACACGGACCATAATCGGCACCCTGGCCGCCGGCCGCCCCGTCCGGCGCGCCTACCTCGGCATTGGCGGCGGGTCGCGACCGCTCCCGGCGGCCGTGGCCGCCACCACCGGTACCTCACGCGGCGTCGAGGTCGTCTCCGTCGTCGCCTCCAGCCCGGCGGCCAAAGCCGGTTTGCGGCCCCGTGACGTCGTGGTGAGCCTGGACGGCGAGCCCGTAGCCGACGTGGGCGGGCTGCAGTCTCTGCTCACTGAACGCTTCATCGGCCGCCAGGTCGCCGTCGGCTTCGTCCGCGACGGGCGTCTGGAGACGTGCCAGGCCCGTTGCGTGGAGCTGCAATGACGCCGATCCCTCGGGGTGCACCCCGTTATCTCTAGAAGAGATTGCTAAAGAAGTTTACCAGCTGTTCAACGAATATCCCTTACAATGAGCGTCATGAAGCGCATTGTTTGCAAAATCGTCGGCCATCGCGATTACAACGCCGAGGTCCTCGCCGTAAAGCCTTGGGAGGACCCGGACTTTTACGCCTATAGCCAGTCGGACTTTCGTGAGCCAGCCTGCCTTCGCTGTGGGGAGGCGCTTTTGCCCGAGGCGGCTTAGAGCCGGCCCTCGTGCACGGCCGGCCGCGGTCGGCTCTGAGCAGGCGTATTATTGTCCGCCCATGGACGACCCGGACGACCCGTTCGACCTCGAGCGCTTTGTGGCCGCCCAGGACGCCGGGGGCACCTACGACCGTGCCCTGCAAGAGCTGCGGCGGGGCCGGAAGGAAAGCCACTGGATGTGGTTCGTCTTTCCCCAGGTCGCCGGCCTCGGGCAAAGCCCGGTTTCAAGGAAGTTCGCCATCTCGTCCCTGGAAGAAGCGCGGTCCTACCTCGGTCATGGCGTGCTCGGCCCCCGGCTCCTCGAGGTAGCGGCCGTCATCTCCGAAATAGAGCCTTCAGAAATAGGGGCCCGCAGCGCAGAACAGATCTTCGGGTTTACCGACGCCCAGAAGCTGCGATCGTCCATGACGCTGTTCCTACGGGCCGTCCCGGGAGAGACAGTTTTCCGCAAAGTGCTCGACCGCTATTTCAACGGCCTGCCCGACCCGGAGACCGACAAGCGCATTTGAGCACCGTCGGCCCCCGGCGGCGTGGCTCACCGGCGCTGGCGGCTCACGTCCCAGACATGGTGCACGACGTCGTGGGCCATGTAGGGGGCAATGGTCTCGACCCGGAAAGCTACGCCGTCACTGCGCCGGCCGGGGCGCTGCCATGCCGGTCCGCTCACCTGGTCGAGCTGTGTGGCCAGGGCGCCGGCGGCCACGGTGAGCTCGTGCACGACCGACGCGGGGACCTGTTGCTCGTAGGCGTCCTCGACGGCGGACGCGTCTTGGTCCCAATTGTCGAAAAGCGGGTCGTCCTCGCTCAGCATCAGGTCGATCCTGGTGAAGAAACGGCGGTAAACATCGCGCACGTGACCGGCGTACTCGAGCGTCGACCACGTCGACGCGTCCGGGCGCCCTGGCTTGATGGCGCCCTCCTCCAGGAGGTCTTCCCAGGCCTGGGCGTTCTGCCTCACTAAGCCGGCGACTTCGTCGGCCTGGCACTGGCTGGCGTCAAACCGCACTCGGGGCATGACCTGGTCAGGACCCAGGTCCAGTTCTTAGTGTCGGGACCGATCACGGGGACGAGAGTACCGGGCGCGGCCTAAGCGGGGTGCGCAATAAAACGACGCCGGCCGCCGCCCCGGCTCACGCCCGCGGCTGGCGAGGGCACCTCGCTTCCAGCTCCTGGAAACGGCGCAGCCCCATTGTCGCCTGGCGCCGGACCGCGGCTCGCCGGCCAGGGGTCATATGGCGGGCCATATCCTCGACCTCGCTGCGCATGAAATCGACCAGGCCGCTCACGCCAAGGCAATCGTCGAATAGCGGGCAACTCGTACACACCGTAGGGTCCCCGGTCCAAAGTAGGGCAGCAGCGGCCAATGTTTTCACCTGGTCGTGGTCACGGTCCGGTGGGCGGTCCCTTTTGCCGCGCCACTTTGTTGAACTTCGCCGACAATACTCTTATGTGCCGGCCGCGGTTAGCTTCATGGCTACCATCGGGACTTTGTGCCCTAGTGCGCCTCGGGAGGTCCTACGTCGAACAGTTCGTACGCTGGCCACGGCCCACTACCCCCTGCCGCCCTGGAGGCCTCGGCCCGTTGGTCGCAGCAGTTGGGCTTGTGGGCCATCCCTGAGCGAGTGCTGGCGGCGGCGCCCGAGACGCCTTGGGGTTTCCCCCCTGGCCTGTTCGCCCTGTCGGCCCGACAGGCGCTGGTCGACCCCGAGCACGGCCCGTTTCGGCGTCGGGCCATGGAAGCGGTCCCACCAGGCGCGGTGGTGCTCGACGTCGGTGCCGGTGGGGGGGCCGCCAGCCTTCCCCTGGTGCCGCCGGCGGGCATGCTCGTCGCGGTAGACGAGAGCCAGGACATGCTCGATGTCTTCGCGCAGGGGGCGGAGGGGCTCGGGGTGGGCCACGCCGAGGTTCTCGGCTGCTGGCCCGAAGTCGCCGATCGCGCCCCCGGCGCCGCCGTGGTCGTGTGCCGCCACGTCGTGTACAACGTGGCCGGTCTGGCCCCGTTCCTGGCCGCCCTCGACGCCCACGCCGAACGGCGGGTCGTGGTCGAGTTGACGGACCGTCACCCGCAGAGCGACCTGAGCCCGCTGTGGAGCACTATCCACGGTATCGACCGGCCGGCGGGGCCGACAGCGGCGGACGCGGCTGCGGTGGCGGTGGCGCTCGGTTACGACGTGCACCTTGAGCGTTCGGAGGAACCGTCCCTGTGGCACCAGTGGCCCCGCGCCGAGCGGGTCGCCTTCGCTCGGCGCCGCCTCTGCGTGGGGCCGGGGCACGACTCCGAGATCGGGGCTTACCTCGACCAGACCGCCGGCCTGTCCCGCCCGCTGGTCACCCTGTGGTGGGACCGGGGCCAGCGACGGTCAGCGGGGCCCCGCGTTTAGGCCGGCGCCACCGCCGAGCCCGCGGTGGCAGAGGCGGCCCAGCTCTTGTCCCTGGCCTCGGCCAGAGCAACATGGCAGGCGGCGAGCTGCGCAGGGGCGACCTCGCCGAGGCGGGGAGTGACCGTGCGGCACATTTCGATGGCATAGGGGCACCGCGGTTCGAAGCGGCACCCGGGTGAGGGGTTGACCACCTTCGGGGGCTCGCCGGCGTCGGAGCTGCCCGTCTCGTCGAGCGGTGCCCGGGGGTCGGGCGCAGCGGAAAGAAGGAGCTTGGTGTAGGGGTGGCGGGGGGCGGCCAGTACCTGCTCGGTGGGGCCCATCTCCACGACGTGGCCGGCGTACATGACGATAACCCGGTCAGCCACGTACCGGGCCGAAGCCAGGTCATGGGTGATGTAAAGGATCGAGACGCCCTCACGTTCGCGCAGCTCGGCCATCAGGTTGAGCACCCCGACCCGGATAGAGACGTCGAGCATGGACACCGGCTCGTCGGCGAGCACGAGCTTGGGCCGCAGCACGAGCGCCTGGGCGAAACCGATCCGCTGGCGCTGGCCGCCGCTCAGCTCGTACGGGTACTTGGACAGCATCGCCTCCGCCGGCTTGAGGCCGACGGCGTCCATCACCCGCACGGCTTCGCCGCGGCGCGCCGAAGCCCCCAACTCCCGGCGGTGAAGTGAGATGGCCCGCATGATGCCGTGGGAAACGCGGTAGGCGGCGTTGACCGAGCTGTACGGGTCCTGAAAGACCATAGGCATATAACCGCGATACGCCCGCTTTTGCCGGCGCCCCTTCAGGGCGCTGATGGGCTTGCCCTCGAAGCGCACGTCGCCGGAGGTGGGCTTGTACAGCAGTGCCAATAGCCGGGCGACCGTGCTCTTGCCGCTCCCGCTCTCGCCTACCAGGGCCACGATCTCCCGCCGGGCGATCGAGAAGGTGACATCGTCGACGGCGTGCAACCTTCTCTTCCGACCGAAGCCACCCAGGCCGAAGTGCTTGGTGAGACCGATAACCTCCAGCAACGGGCCTTCCGGTTGGCCATGACTATTTCCGTGCCCAGGCCCGTCCCCGGCCATAGTGTCCTCGACGGCAACGGGGGCGACCGCCGGCGCCAGCGCGGGCGCCGGTGCGGGGGACGGCCCACTGGCCGTGCCCGGTCCATCGGTGCTGCGGGCCGCCCGGCCGGCGAGGCTGGCCGTCCCCGGAGGGGCGTCGTGGTACAGCAAGCACCGCACGACGGCCCCGCCTCGCTCGTAGAGCGGGGGCTCGACCGAAGCGCACTCGGGCATGGCGTCGGCACAACGAGGCTGGAAGCGGCAGCCCGGTGGCGGCGAAGCCAGGTCGGGGGGCGCACCGGCGATCCCGGTGAGGGTGACCTTTGGCCCCCGGATGGAGGGGAAGGCCTCCATCAAGGCGCGCGCGTACGGGTGCAGGGGGGTGCCGAAAATCTGCTCCGTGGGGCCGAGCTCGGCCACTTGGCCGGCGTACATCACCATCAGGCGGTCCGAGAAGTGGCTCACGAGCGAGATGTCGTGGGTGACGAAGATGACGGCGAACCCGAGCCGGCTCTGGAGGTCTTTGATCTGGCGCATCAATGAGCGCTGGGCGACCACGTCGAGGGCCGAAGTGGGCTCGTCCATAATTATGAGGTCCGGGGTGAACAGCAGGGCCATGGCGATCATGGCCCGCTGGCGCATGCCGCCCGAGAGCTGGTGCGGGTAGCTCTGCAGGTGGACAGGGTCGATGGAGACAAGGCGCAGCACCTCGGCCGAGCGAGTCGCTATCTCCTCTCTCGACATGGTCGAGTGCGCCCTACAGGCGTCCCACATTTGTTCCCTTAGGGTCATGACCGGGTTGAGAGCGTTCATGGCATTTTGCATGACCACTGAAAACTCTCGCCAGCGGATGTGGCGGAGCTGGTTGTCGTTCATCGTCGCCATTTCGTGGCCCCGGAAGCTCACGCTGCCGGCGGTGATGCTGGCGGGCTTGTTGAGGAGCTTGGCAATGGCGAACAGGAGGGTGGACTTCCCGCAACCGGACTCGCCCACGATGGCGAGGAACTCGCCCCGGTCGAGTTCGAGGTCGACGTTGTCGACGGCGACGACGGGACCGGCGTCCGTGGCATAAGCCACTGACAGTCCCTTGACGTCCAGAAGGTGGCCCGAAGATGGTGCTTCGCCTTTCCCATTGGTTGAGCGCCCATTGGCCGACCGGACGGCGCGGCGTCCCTGCGCCTGGCCGGTACGGCGGGAGAAGGGAGGGCGGCGCCGTTGGCGCACCGGTCGCAGGGCAGGGTTGGAGATCTCGTCGAAGGCGTAGTTCAAGAACGCGAACGCGCCCCCCAGCAGGGCGATGCAGACGCCCGGCATGATGGCCCACAGGGGCATGCCGGCCCCCAGCGCCTCGTTGTTCTGTGCCCAGTAGAGCATCGTGCCCCAGCTCTGGGCGTTGGGGTTGCCGAGCCCGACGAACTGCAGGCCCGCCGCGGTGAGCACGGCGAAGACGGCGGACCCGAGGAAGGTCGCCATTATGAGCGACGTCAGGGTGGGCATGATCTCGGCCACGATGATGTAAGCGCGGTTCTCCCCCCGGACGCTGGCCGCCTTCAGGAAGTCACGGTTGCGTAGCGAGAGCACTTGCACGCGCAGCTGCCGGGCGCCGTAAGACCACCCGAGGGCGCCGAGGACGATGATCATGTCACCCAGCCCGGCGCTGCGCAGGTAGGCGGCGATGACGATGATCAACGGGAAGATGGGGACGACGAGCAGGACGTCGGTGACAAGGGAGAGCACACCGTCCGGGACGCCGCCGAGATAGGCGGCGGAGACGCCCACGACCACGGATATCAAAGTGGCCAGGCCGCCGGCGGCGAAGGCGATTATGAGGGACTGCCGGGTGCCCCATATGAGCTGGGAGTAGATGTCCTGTCCCTGCGAGGTCGTGCCGAGCCAGTGCGCCCCGGAGGGCGCCAGGCCGGGGGAAAAGCTGATGGCGCTCGGGCTGTACGGCGCGATCTCGCCCGGGAAGATGGCCAGCACGATGAAGAACAGCAGGAGGAGGGCGCCGAGGGTGGCCTTGCGGTTATGCCGCAGGGCGCGCCAGAACTTGGCGCCCGGCCGCCGTTTGCCCGCCTGACGAGCCTGCGCCTCTCCGTGTTTGGTTGCCAGTCCGATCGCCCCCGCCTGGCCGGTGCCGGCCCCCCTTTCGGGCACTGTGGCCGCCACGCTAGCCGGGGTCCCTGGTCCGGGGGTCGACGATGGCCGTGACTATGTCGGCGCCGAGCACGCTCAAGAGCACGGCCAGGGTGATGAGCAGGAACAGGGCCTGCATGAGCGGGTAGTCCAGCCCACTGACGGCGGTGAGCAGCAGCGTCCCGACGCCTGGGTAGTTGAAGACGTACTCAACGACGATGGCGCCCGAGACGACGAAGCCGACGGACATGGCGAAACCCGTGAGGTTGGGTAGCACCGCATTTTTGCCGGCGTACTTCCACATGATCCGCCACGGTTTTAGCCCCTTGGCCCGGGCCATGCGCACGTAGTCGTCGGCCATGACCGTGATCATGTTGTTCCTCATGGTGAGGATCCACCCACCGATGGCCGTGATGAGGATGGTCATGGCCGGCAAGGCGGCATGCCTCAGCACGTCGCCGATGTAGTGCCAATTGAGCGCGGGGGAGTCGGAGAGGAAGTTGTAGGCGTCCGAGGACGGGAAAACGCCCAGCCTGATGGAGAAGAAATAGATGAGCAGCAACCCGACCCAAAAGTAAGGGAACGCC
Source organism: Acidimicrobiales bacterium (assembly GCA_052325485.1). Taxonomy (GTDB): domain Bacteria; phylum Actinomycetota; class Acidimicrobiia; order Acidimicrobiales; family Palsa-688; genus Fen-671. Next base: position 20,915 of record JBKQUU010000317.1, read on the forward strand.
GAGGTGATCACGAAGATGGGCGGCAGCGCGCTGTCGAGCCAGCTGCCGCGCATCCACGCGCTGACCAAGCCGATCAAAGTACCGAGGACGAAGGCCAGGACGGTGGTGATGCCGACCAGGCCCAGGGTCCAGGGCAGGGCGTGCGCCACCATGGTGTTGACCGAGGTGCCGAAGCTGGTCGTGATCGAGATGCCGAAGTTGAGGGTGACCACGTGCCGCCAGTACTGGAGGTACTGGCCGAAGAAGCTCTGGTTGGAGCTGCCTCCGAGGAGGATGGTGAGGGCGTGGATCGCCTGCGCGCCCAGGTGCGGGTGCTCGGCTTCTAGGGCTTCGGCCGGGCTGCCGGGCATGAGGCGCGGGATGACAAAGTTGAAGCTGATCGCCGCCCACAACGTCACGACGAAAAACCCCAACCTGCGCAGGACGAACCTCATGCCCGCGTCTCTGCCGTCCTCCTCGACGGCCTACTAGGTGGCGTACAGGTGGAGCAGGACGACTCCCCAGTCAGGCACGGCGTACTGAGCCGGCTGAGCGTACTGGTCGCTCGGGGTCACCCATCCTCCGATGTTCTGGGTGTCGTACTGGTACCAGTCCACTGCTTCGGTGACCGGGATGACCGGCACCTGGGAGAGCATCACGCCCTCGAGCTCGTCGACGATGGCGTGCTGGGCGGCCGAGCTCGTCGTGGCCGCGTACTGGTCGATGAGGGCGTCGGTCGACTTGCTCATGTAGCGCTCGTAGTTGCTGGCCGCAGATTTGCCTATCGGCGCCGAGTTGGCCGAGTAGAGGATGTCGCGGAGCTCGTAATAGGGCGTCGGCCCGAACGAGCCGTAGATCCAGTTGTAAGCGAGCTGGAAGTGGCCATCGAAGACGTCGGCCTCGAAGGTCGTGTTGGACAAGTTGTCCGGGGTGACCTGGATACCGATGGCCTTCAAGTTGGCCTGGACCACGTTGACGGCGGAAACCCAGTCGGAAAAACCGGCGTTGTTAATAATCGTGAAGGAGAGCTTCTGGTCGCCCTTGGCGAAAATGCCGTCGCTGCCCCGCTTGAACCCAGCCGCTTCGAGGATGGAGATGGCCTTGGACGGGTTGTAGGCATAAGCGTTGCCGTACTTGGCCGCCAGGCTCGAGTCGTACCAGCCGGAGAACGTCGGCTTGACGATCATGGTCTGGTTGGCCGGGGGTTCGTAGCCGTACTCTCCGATCTCGGACACCTGGGCGCGGTTGATGCCGTAGGCCATGGCCTCCCGGACGGCCAGGTTGGACAGGACGGGGTTCGTGAGGTTTATGAACATGTCCACGTTGAAGCCCGGGTCGAACCAGTAGTGGTAGTACTTAGGGTTGGCATCGATGTAGTACTTCTGGATGTTGGGGATAAATTGAGAACCCCACTGGTCAACGCCGCTCTTCAGGTCCTGGTTGGCCGTATTGTTGGAGAGGTAGGAGGGGAAATTGACCGTCTGGATGTGCGGGAGGCCCGGCTGCCAGTAATGGGCGTTCTTGGTGTACTGGATGTTGGCGCCGCTGCAGCTCGACATCACGTACGGCCCGGTGCCGATCGGGTGAGGGTCAAGGAAGGTGGCGGGGCCCTTTACCGATGACCAGAGGTGGGCGGGGACGATGGGCGTCTGGTCGGCTATGTAATAGAAGTAAGGCACCGCTGGGGTCTTGAAGTTGAAGACGACCTGGTCGCTACCTTTCAGGGCGACGCTGCTGAGCACCGACCAGTCGGCGTTGAGGTCGAGGCTGGGGTTGTTCTTCAACAAGTCGAAAGTGAAAAGGACGTCCTGAGCGGTGAAGGGCTGGCCGTCGGTCCACGTGACCCCTTTGCGGATCGTGAAGGTGAGCGTCCTGTTGCCGTTGCCCCACGCCCATGACGTGGCCAACCACGGGGTGACAGCGCCGTCTTTCAGGTTGTCGACGTAGACAAGCTCCTCGTACACCACGCCGAACGAGTCGAACTGGTCTGAAGCGTTGAACGGGTTGAACTGGCAGTTCCAGGTAACGCCGTACTCGTCGGAAATGTTGACGGTGCTGGCCGTGCTGCTGGCGGAACTGCTCGTGGCGGTGACCACACTGCTCGTGCCGATAGTTACCGCACTGGCGGCGACCACGACGCCACACACCGTGAGCCGTTTGGCCCAATTATGAATTGTCACTGGGCGCTCCCCTTTTTGGTTGGTTCATTGAAGATCGGTCCCGCTTGAGGACGAGCGTGCCCGCAGGCCCGAGGGTTGACCGTTCGGCCGGAAGCGGCATTGTGGGGTAAACCCCAAAACCGGGCTCGGGTGGGTAGGGCGCGTCGAGATTGTACCAGTTGTCTGGAGCGCCAAGCTGGCAACGGTCGCCTCCGAGGACCCTGCTTGGAAGGTGCTAAAACCTATTGAGATATATCGAAAACTATGCAGGCGCCCTTAGGCGTCAGTAGACCCAGACCTCGGTGCCGATAGGCATGATGTTCGCCGCCCAGATCCAGTCGATGGCCTCGTTGCTTACGCGAGCGCAGCCGTGCGAGACCGGGTAGGGCGGCACGTACGAGTCGCCGTGGATGGCAAAGCCGCCATCGAAGAATCGCGGCAGCCAGAGTGCCCCGAGCGAGTCGACGTCCAGCCCGTCGATCACGTTGTAAATGTGGAACACGCCGCTCGGGGTGATCGCCACGGACGTGACGCCCTGGTCGGTGTAGGTGTAGCCGCCGCCCGTCGAGGTATTGAGCGTGTAGAGCAGCTTGCCGTCGTTGACGACCATTAGCAGGTCGTCCTGGAGGTCCACCTCGACGACATAGCCGGACGTCGACCGCGGCTTGGGCACGACGCCGGCCGCCAGCGCCGCCGCCGTCTTCGGCCCGACAACGCCGTCCGCACTGAGGCCGGCAGCCTTCTGGAGCGCCCAAACGGCCTGTTGGGTCGAGTCCCCGAAGGTCCCGTCGGGCGTCCCCACCCAGTAGCCGAGCGACGAGAGGTATGTCTGGAGCACCTTTACCGCCGGTCCCACGTCACCGAGCTGGAGCCCTACGACGGCGGTGTCCGACGCCCAGACCGGCTTTCGGGCGGGCGAGTCGATGGTGGCGTTGCCGGTGTCCGGGAGGCTCAGGTAGTAGAGGGCATTGCCCCCGCGGTCGGTCCCCGAGCTCCAGATCGGCCGCCTGCCCTGGTAGACGACGAGGTTCCCGTCGCCCTGCATGGCCAGGAAGGCCCCGGGGTGGTCGGCGGTGTTGGAAGCCCACAGCGGCTGTCCTCCCCCGTAGAGGACGAGGTTACCGTCGGCTTGCATGGCGAGCCGGTAGCGGCCGTTCGACGACTCGAGCCACGACCCCGACTTGAGCTCGGTGCCCGCCACGAGCTCGGACCGCCCTACGTCAACAGCCGCGCCTGTCGCCCAGACCGGCTTGCGGGCGGGCGAGTAGATAGTGAGGTTGCCGTTGTCCTGGAGGCTCAGGTAGTAGGAGGCATTGCCCCCGCGGTCGGTCCCCGAGCTCCAGATCGGCCGGCTGCCCTGGTAGACAACGAGGTTCCCGTCGCCCTGCATGGCCAGGACGGCCCCGGGGTGCTTGGCGGTGTTGGAAGCCCACAGCGGGTGCCCCTCCCAGTAGAGGACGAGGTTGCCATCGGGCTGCATGGCGAGCCGGTAGCGGCCGTTCGATGACGTCAGCCACGACCCCGCCTTGAGCTCGGTGCCAGCCACGAGCTCTGTCCCGTGCGAGGACCGCGGTCGGGGCGAGGTGGCGACCTGGTGAGCGACGGGGGCTGCACCGCTCGGCTCTGGACCTGCCAGCACGGCCAGAGCGAGCCCGGCGACGGTCAGCGCTTGGTACCGCGCTCGTGAGCGCGCCCGTCGTCTTCCGTCCTGCGGTTGGCCCGGGCTTCCCACCTTGCCTGGCATGCGGCTCTCCAAGTTCGAGGTTAAAACGGTACAGCGGCGACAATACCGGCTGGACTAGGCCTGGTAGTGCCTGAGGATTACCGTGCCGCCTCTCTTTCCGGGCCGACAAGTTGGAGCTTGGACGGCCCTGCTTGGTCAGAGAACAGGCGTTGCGTTTAGGTTTTGAGGCGACCAGCGCTAACGAGCCCATCGCTGTGGATCACCTGGGGCCGAGCGGGTTTTTATGGCCGGCGTCTAACATCTTTGAGTGGCCATCCTTTACCGGGCCCAACTGACCCCCTCAAAGATGGAGCTGCTGTCCGCCTGGGCCCCGCTCCAACCGTGGTGTGGCACCCTGGTCGACTTGCGCACCCTGGAAGTCGTCGGTGCTTACCGTTTCGACGACCCCGGAGGTGAAGTCGGGATCGAGACCCAACTGCTCCGCAGCGCAGACGGGCAGGTGCTCCAGGTCCCCGTGACTTATCGGGGCGCACCCATGGCCGGCGCCGAGGCGTCCCTGATCGGGACGACGCAGCACTCCGTCCTGGGCCAGCGGTGGGTCTACGACGCCTGTGGGGACCCGGCGTACGCTCAGGCGCTGGCGAGCGCCATCCTGACCGGGGGCACCCAGGCGGACCTCGATGTCGTGACCGATCAAGGGTACGAACGACGCCCGGCCACGACCAGGGTGGCTGGGAGCGGCGCGCCCGGGCCCGCCGTACCGCCCGTCGGCCCCGTGGCCTACTGGAACGAAGGGAAAAGGACGGTTGTCAGGTCCGGGGACCTCGAACTGACCGTCCTTCGGCTGATCGACGTCACTGCCGCCCCGGCCGTGCCGGGGGCTGGCGTTCTCGCCGGGACGTGGCCAGGGCAGGGCACGCCGGCGCTCCTGGCGTCAGCTCGGAGCACCTGAGCGTTGACCTTAAGTGGGCGTCCCGCTCTCTAGGCGTTGGCGTGGGCGACCGCTTCGGCGTGCTCCCGCAGGGTGTCGCGGAGCTCGGGTGGGTCGAGGACCTCGCATGGCGGGTAGAGGCTGGCCAGGTAGCCGACCATGCGGTACAGGCCGGTGGAGCCCAGCTCCACGATCGTGGAGCTGGCGTCCTCGCCTTCTTCGATGACGGCTAGCGTCCGGGGCACCACCCGCACGGCCTGCTCGACCGGCAAGGGGATCCGGATCCGGGCCCGGTACGGGAAGCTGCGCACGGCGACGCCCTCGGTGACCATGGCGACCGGGTCAGGAGGATCTATGTGCTCGAAGTGGGTGCCGACGGTCTCGGGCGACTTGAGACGATCGAGCCGGAACGTACGCCAGTCCGCCCGGTCGATGTCCCGTGCCACCAAGTACCAGCGAGGCCCGCTGCGGACCAGACGAAGGGGTTCGACCAAACGGTCGGACGATTTACCGCCCCGGTCGGTGTAGGCGAAGCGAGCCCGTTCATGCACCGAGCAGGCGTTGGCCAGGACCAGGAGGTGGGCAGCTTCGACCCGGTCCGCTCTGGTCCCCGACCACAGCAGCGACGCTGTGCTCTCGTGCAGGTTGCGTACTCGCCGGGCCAGGTGGGCCGGGAGGAGATGGTCCAGCTTGGCCAACGTGGAGACGGCGGACTCCTCGAGACCGGCGATGGTGCCGTCGACCGCAGACCGCAAACCGATGGCCACGGCGACGGCTTCGTCATCGTTGAGCAGTAGCGGCGGGAGGCGGCCACCCCGCCCCAGGCGATAGCCGCCGTGGCGACCGGGCTCGGCCTCGACCGGGTAACCCAGCTCTCTCAGGCGGTCGACATCACGGCGGACAGTCCGTTGGGTGATCTCCAGCCGTTGGGCTAGCTCGGCGCCGCCCCACGAGGCGCGGGCCTGGAGAAGGCCGAGGAGCTGGAGCATGCGTCCCGGGGTGTCGCCCATACCGTCCAGATTCTTTCACTATTAGGACGGCTTCTGTCCGCATAGGTACCTACGGTCATTCCTATGACAGCGCATCAGCAGCACAGCAAGCGGTGGGCCGCTCTGGCCGTCATCGCCCTCGTCCAGTTCATCATCGTGCTCGACATCACCGTCGTGAACATTGCCCTGCCCCACATCCAGACCAGCCTGGGCTTCAGCCGGGCCGGCCTGGCCTGGGTGGTCGACGGGTACGTCCTCACCGCCGGCGGGCTCCTCCTCCTGGGCGGCCGGTTGGCCGATCTCCTGGGTCGCAAGCGCATGTTCCTCATCGGCGTGAGCGTGTTCGCCATCGCCTCGGCCCTCAGCGGTGCGGCGGTCGACTCGGCCATGCTGGTAGCCAGCCGCTTCGTGCAAGGCATGGGTGAGGCCATCGCCACCCCGGCCGCCTTCGGCCTGGTGGCGCTGCTGTTCACTGATCCCAAGGAGCGGGCCACCGCCATCGGGATCAACGGCGGGGTCGCCGGCCTCGGCGGCACCCTCGGACCGGTGATCTCCGGACTGTTGATCTCGGTCGCCTCGTGGCGGTGGATCTTCTACGTCAACATACCGGTGGCCGTGATCGCCATCCTGGCCGTGTCCCGACTGGTGGCCGAAAGCCGGTCCTCCACCCGCCTGAGGTTCGGCCGGGCCGCGGCCGAGAGCGGCCAGAGCGCCGACCTGGCCGGGGCCGTGTTGGGCACGGCGGGCTTGGTTGCCATCGTGTACGGGTTCATCGCTGCCGCCAACCACCCGTGGGGGACGGTCCAGGTGTGGGGCGCCCTGACGGTGGGGGCCGTGGCCGCCATGGCGTTCGTGGTCCGCCAGCGCACGGCCTTGGCGCCACTGGTGCCTGCCGGTTTTCTCCGCAACCGGACCCGGGTGACGTCCAACGTGGCCGCTGTCCTGTTCGCCAGTGTGTTCTTCACCGTGTTCTTCCTGCTGACCCTGTACTTCCAGCAGGTCCAGCACTACTCGGCCGTCCGGACCGGTCTCGGCTACCTACCCTTCGGCATAGTGATCAGCGTCGGTATCGGGCTGGCCAGCCAGCTCGCCCCTAAGGTCGGGCTAAAGCCGCTGTTCTGCGCCGGCGCCCTCTTGTTCGCGGCCGGGGTGCTGCTCCTCTCCCGGATCACGGTGCACGGTGGCTACTGGACGCACGCCTTCCCCGCCATGGTGGTGATGGCACTCGGGTCGGGCATCAACTTCGCCGTCTTCGGCATAGCTTCGGTCCACCAAGTCTCGGGCGAGGACGCCAGCCTGGCGTCGGGCATCCAGAACACGGCTCAGCAGGTCGGCGGGGCAGTCGGGCTGGCCGTGCTGGCCACCCTGGCCCTGCGCCACGCCAACACGGCCGTGGCCCACGGGGTGACCGTCGCCTCGGCCGCTACCAACGGCGCTGTCCTGGCCTTCCGGGCTGGGGCGGGTGTGGCCGTGGCCGGGGCCCTACTCGTGGCGCTGGTGCGTTTCGGGCGGCCGACGGCGGACGCCGAAATGGAGACGAAGACGGCCGCCACCGAGCTCGAGCCGGCGGCGGCGTAGCGCCGTTAGGTGGACAGGTTTGCGAGGCTTGCCACCATGGCCGCGACGAGTACACGCTCTGCCTAACGCAACCCACAGGCCAGCGTTATGAGCGGAACCCAACGACACTTACGGGCACGTCAGAATAGCTCGCCGTACTGCCATCACCAAGATATCCGTCCGTGTTGTCTCCCCAGCATTGCACACCCCCGGCGGTCAGCAACGCGCAGAAGTTGTACTGACCTGCCACCAGTCCCGTGGCGCCGACAACGCCGGTGACGCCCACTGGCACCGCAGAGGCGGCACCAGCCCGGCCATCACCTAGCTCGCCGACGTCGTTCATCCCCCAGCATTCAACCGCGCCGCTGGTAACAATGGCGCAATAGCTGTCGTTCCCTCCGACCAACGAGACAGCACCGGTGAGACCGGCAACCGGCAAAGGGCTGGCCGCGCCATCCCCCCAGCATGTGACCGTACCACCTGATATAACGGCGCAGAACCCATCGCTGTCACTTGCAAGCGCAGTTGCATTGCTGACATTTATGACGTTCCTCGGCGTGTTAGAGGAGTTCCCGGTACCTTGCAAGCCGTCACCGAGCCGGTTGGAGCCGTTATAGCCCCAGCACTTCACCATCCCACCCGAGACTAAAGCACAAAAACTCGCCGTCCCAGCCACTAGCGCGGTGGCTCCGCTCAGGCCCACGACCGGCATCGGTACATCGGAAGAGGAGTTCAGGCCGGCACCGTTCCCATCACCGAGGAAGCCAAAATTGTCGTTGCCCCAGCACTTGATGGTCCCGCCTGCGAGTAGGGCGCAGTAGTTGTACACGCCGGCCACGAGAGCGGTCGCTCCGCTGAGGCCGGTCACCCTCAGCGGCACGTCAGAGGAGGCCGTTGACCCGTGACCGAGCTCGCCGAAGCTGTTGCTCCCCCAGCACTTCACCCCACCTCCCATGAGGAGCGCGCAGTAGCCTTCAACCGCTGACACGACAGCCGTTACCTTCCTGAGATCCAGCACCGGTACGGGTACGTCGGAGTAACTCACGTGGTTGCCGTCTCCCAGTGCGCCGCGCCAAGCGGTGCTGTTGTCGCCCCAACAACGCACGCGGCCCGTCGCAAGTAGCGCACAATACCCGGCAAGGTCGCTGGCGAGGGTGACGGCGTCGCTAAGGTGAGCTGCTGTTACCGGGACGCTCGAGGAGCTTTCATTATGGCCATCTCCCAGCAGCCCGTTCAACCTGAGCCCGTTCAAGACGCCGTCATTTTCTCCCCAGCACTTCACGGCGCCACCTGCAGCGACGCCGCAGTATCCCAAGTTGTCGCTCACCAGGGCGGTGGACGCGGTCGACAAGGTGGTGCTCGGTCCAGCGGCGGCCACACCCGGGGCACCGTACGCCATGAGGGCCATGATCATGACCGCCGAGGCACCCCGGCGCGCTGTCCGTCGCCAGCCCGGGCCGCAATACGGGCCTCCACGAAACAGCACACGCACTCCCTGGCCTTATAAACTCAGCATGAAGCCTCTAAACTAGCACTCCGGCTTGAAGGACAAGGTCGCACGGGCGCCTTCGGGGCCCTAAAGCACGCGCTGTGCCGTGAATATCGCGCCGCTCAGCGCCAGCCAAGTTGTGGCGCGATGTCGCTGAGTACCGAACCGAGGACGTGGGCGCAGTAGTCGACACCGAGCTGATTGGGAATGGTCAGTAGCAGAGTGTCGGCGGCGGCGATCGCCTCGTCCTGGGCCAGTTGTTCGATGAGATGCTCGGGCTCCCCGGCGTAGGTCTTGCCGAAGCGCGCCCTGCCGCCGTCGATGAACCCGACCTGGTCCTGCGAGTCGCCTTCGCCGCCGAAGTAGGCTCGGTCGAGGTCATTGACGATCGGGAAAATACTGCGGCTGACCGAGACACGCGGCTCGCGGGGGTGGCCGGCGTCAGCCCAGGCCTTGCGGAACCGCTCGATCTGCTCGGCCTGCAGCTGATGGAACGGCACCCCCGTGTCCTCGGTGAGAAGCGTCGAGCTCATGAGGTTCATCGCCTGCTCGGCGGCCCACTCCGCCGTCTTCCGGGTGCCGGCTCCCCACCAGATCCGCTGGCGCAGGCCATCGGAGTGGGGCTCGACCCGAAGCAGCCCGGGTGGGTTGGCGAACATCGGCCGGGGGTTGGGTTCGGCAAAACCCTCGCCCTTGAGGACCTCGAGAAAGACCCTCGTGTGCTGGCGAGCCATATCGGCGTGGTCGGCGCCCTCGGCCGGCACGTAGCCGAAGTAGCGGTAGCCGTCGACGACCTGCTCGGGCGACCCACGGCTTATGCCGAGCTGCAGGCGCCCGCCCGAGATGAGATCAGCGGAGCCAGCCTCCTCGGCCATATAGAGCGGGTTCTCGTAGCGCATATCGATCACGCCGGTCCCGATCTCGATCCTGCTGGTCCTGGCACCGATGGCCGCGAGCAGCGGGAACGGGGAGGAAAGTTGATTGGCGAAGTGGTGCACCCGGAAGTACGCCCCCTCCGCGCCGAGCTCCTCGGCGGCGACCGCGAGGTCGATGGACTGCAGCAGGGCGTCCGAGCCCGACCGCGTCTGGGACTGCGGCGAGGGCGTCCAGTGGCCGAACGACAAGAACCCGAT
>JBKQUU010000318.1:0-11795 GCA_052325485.1 Acidimicrobiales bacterium
TACACCCTACACGTAACGAACGCGAGCCTTTGACCAGGACAAACGCGCTGGTAGTGGGCCTATTTCAGAAATTCTTCGCGGAGGGTGATCAAGTGTCGCGATCCGCTAGCCAGGAAGCTCCCGCTAGCGGCTGATCGGTTCGCCCAGGCGCTGGCCGCGCTTCTGCCTTGACCGTCAGGGACGGGGCGGGAGCTGCTGGAGGGACCAGGTGTTGCCGTCGGGGTCGGCAAAGCAGGTAAACGAACCCCAAGGCTGCACGTCGATGTCGCTTACCTCGACGCCGCGACCGAGGAGCTCGCCCCTGGCTGCGGCCACGTCGGCCACGACGATCTGAAGACCCTTCATGGCGCCGGGCTCCATGGGGGAAATGCCCTCCCCGAAGCACACCGAGCAGGCCGAACCGGGGGGTGTGAGCTGCACGAACCGCAACCCCTCGCGCACCCGCACGTCGTGGTCGGCGGTGAACCCGACCTGGTCCACGTAGAAGGCCTTGGCCCGGTCGACGTCGCTCCCCGGTACCGGTATCAGTTCCAGCTTCCAATCCATGACGGCTTCCTCCCACTCGATATGCCTTGACGCTGGCCACCGTACGGCCCTATGCGGACAGGATCTGTCCTTATTGGAAGGAATCTCCGTGGCCGGGCCCCGGGACGCCCACAGAGCCCGAACCCGATTAATTAGTGGGCCGGAGGAGACAAGACCGCTTTGCCCGGACCGTTCTCGATGAACGACTTCGCCCCGATCTCCTTGTCGTCCGTGCCGAACAGCCGTGAGAACAAGTAGCACTCCAACCGCAGGCCGGGCTCGGGGTCAGTCTCGAGCCCCCAATGGATGGCCGCCTGGCCGTGGCCAGCGCCGCCGGGGCCCGGGGTGAACCGCCCGGCCAGCTCCAAGGCGGCCACGATCACCGGTCCCGGGGTGCCACCCCGCCGACCAGCCCCAACTTCAGGGCCTCGTCGGCGGCCACGAACCGGCCGCTGTAGATGAGGTCCTTGATGACCCGAATTTCGCCCGAGATCAGACGGACACTTCGACAGTCACCGACTGGCTGTTCCACAGGCGAGACACATAACGATCGATCTCGGTTCGATCAGCATCGAAATCGTCGGCCTCGAAGGCGCTCCGACTCGGCGTTCGGCACTCCCTCGCCCGCTTCCCGGGCTCGGTCACTTCGCCCCGCAGGAGCAGCCGGACCTAGTCGCCTCAGCGGTCCTCGCTCATCGAGCCCTGTAGAGACCCGACGAACCTCGACCTTCGCCCTAACGCTCCGTACCGAGCCGTTGTGCAGCACAGAGGACCGACTGACACCCGCGCCGGGTTCCCCGGTCAGCGCCTCGTTGCCGTCGCTGTTCGTCGTTTCGCAGATGCCCGCTCCTCCCCGTGGAGCCGTTCGATCCCGTCCAGGAGTAGGTCCAGCCCGAACTCGAACTCCTCTGTGTAGTCGTACCCCGACTTGCCGAGCTCGACGACGACCTCGATCAGGTACGGGTACTCGTCGGCCGGGGACGGGTGGCGCTCGGCGACCCGTTCACGCCTCCTCTCCGCCTCCGCCGGGATGTCGATAGCCAGCGTCTTCTCTTGGAGAGCGAAGCCGTAGATGTAGCTGTCCATGACGCTGTAGGCGTGGACCGCCATCGGGAACGACAAGTGCGCTTGGTCGCGCAGGCACCCCATCACCGCGTTGTGGTGCCCGAGGTTGGCCGGCCCGGGCGTCCCGGGCTCCATGAGCCCGATCGCCCAGCGATGGCGCAGGAGAGCTTCGCGCATTGAGATCGCCCGCTCGCGCAGGGCTGTCCTCCAAGCGGGCCCGCTCCGGACCTCGACCTCGCCGAAGACGACGTCGACCATGCCATCGAGGAGCTCGTCCTTGTTGGCCACGTGCTTATAGATGGCCATGGGGACCACGCCCAGTTCCTGAGCGAGGTTGCGCATGCTAAGGGACTCGATCCCGCCCTGGTCGGCAAGGACGACGGCGGCGCCGATCACCCGGTCCCTGCTCAAGCGCGCCCGGTGGGTAGGAGCCTGCCTCTGGTCACCCTTGCCGGCCACGTTGTCCTTCAAGTCCTCTAAGAACGACCACTTGACAAGTGTACACCGTACACGTAACATGGCACTGCGAAGTGTACGGTGTACACCTACTAAGAAGGAGTTACTAAGATGGGCCTACCCAGGAAGACGGCGCTGGTCGCGGGCGTGCTCTTCATTATCATGTTTGTCACCTCGATCCCAGCGCTTCTTCTCTATAACCCTGTCCTGGAGCACACCGGCTACATCGTCGGTGCGGGCGCTGACAAGCGCATCTTGCTTGGCGCCTTGTTAGAGGTCCTCCTCATCATGGCGAACATCGGTACAGCCGTCGTGCTCTTCCCCGTCCTCAAGCGGCTGGACGAGGCTCTCGCTCTGGGGTACGTCGCCGCTCGTCTCGTTGAATCGGCCTTCATCGCCGTCGGCATCCTCAGCGTCCTCTCGGTTGTGACCTTGCGCCAGGACGTCGGGGGAGCTGGCGCCGCGAACGCAGCCTCGCTGCATATCGTGGCTAGATCGCTGGTCGCCATCCATGATTGGTCGTTCCTGCTCGGGCCCGGTTTCGTTGTCGGCGTCGGTAACGGCCTGCTGCTGGGCTACATGACGTACCGGTCCGGCCTCGTGCCACGGCGCATGGCGATGCTGGGCCTTGTCGGAGGTCCTTTGCTGTGCGCTTCGGGGATCGCCGTGCTGTTCGGCGCCCTCGGCGAAGGCTCGGCGGGGCAGGGCATGGCGACAGTCCCGGAGTTCGCCTGGGAGTTGTCGCTTGGCATCTACCTCGTCGTCAAAGGGTTCAAGAGCTCCTCCGTCGTGCCCGAGGAGGTCCCCGGCCTCGGAGCCGAGCCCGCCCTGTCCGCCATGTGACCGTGGACCGACTGCGTGGGTTCACGGCTCGGCTCGTCAGACGTGGAACGCACCACCGAAACCTTGGAATGAAGGACGAGACGGCTTGGCTGAACGGTAACCGCCTTGAACACAACTATGTCCGTGCCAGCCCGAGCGAAGGCCGCAAGGTAGCCTGTCTCCTCGGCGCCGCCTGCGGGTTTGAGGTCGTCGTCAAGCCCGTCATCGCCGTCGTCAATGCCATCGATCTGGAGGTCAAGGAACAGCCGGCTGACGTGCGCATTTGCAGCCGGCGCAGGATCGCCGAGTGGCTGGCGGCCCCGCCCCGCACCCTCAGCCCCGAGCGGGTCGAGGCCATCTTCTCGATCGCCCGGCGCTCCACGACGTGGAGCCCGCGCCTGAACGTGGCCACGGAAGGCCCAACCAACGAAGGTGTGAGAGGCGTCTCAGCCCCGGTTACGACCACCGACAACCCCGAGCGGGAACTGGACAGCTCAGCAGCCGATCGGCGACCCACTCCTCCGGTTGTCACCCAGACAGAGCTTCTCATCGTCCATAGCTCGGCGAAGGGGACGAATCTGCGCGGCGACCCTAGGCCGCATACCAAGTTGGTAAGTGCCACTGGTTTTCACTGGAGCCCTCACCGGCGGCTTTGGTACCTCCCCCAGAGTCATGAGTTACCGCCTCGGGTCGATGTCATCCAGGCTCTCGCTGAGCAGCTGAGGGCGAGCGGCTTCGAGGTCCACGCGGACGTTTGACGCTTGGGAGCGACTGGCCCTGACGAACGCAGATGGCTGCCGACGGTGAACTGGGGACGGCTGGCGGTACGGCGTTGACCGAAGCCCATGGCCGCGCTGGGTTACGTTACGCCGCCGCGTGGTCAACGTCGGGCACGTCCGCTGCCAGGATGCTCCGACGGGCCTTGGCCTTAGCCACCTCGATGGCCACGTCCCGCGCCTGCAGCACCGTGGCCGGAGGGAGGTGGGCGATTATTCCCGCAAGGTCATGCTGGACCGGTGCATCGGCATCGCCTGCTACCACGACCCGTTGGTCGGGCCCGCCGATGCCGAGGGCGTCACGGGTGAGCTTGGCCGCCGTCTGCGCCCAGATGGCCAGGGCGTGGGGGCTCCGCGCCAAAGACGCGGCCGCAGTGTCGATTTCCTTCCGCACGGCCTCGAACATCGCTTGGCCGACTTCGCTTGCTCTTTGTTCGCCTTTTCTATGGCATCCAGGTGAGCGTCACAGTTGGCCCGGTCCGCTCGGCGTCCCAGGCAGCCGCCCGATCACGCCAGCGGTGCTTACTTGACCAGGCGTAGGCAAGCTTGGGGCTGCGGCCAATGGCCAGGCCCGTTTCGGCAATGGACCGGGTTAGCGCCGACTCGTCCCGGTACTGAATAAAGGCGAGGTGTGCCTTCTCTCCCTCGCCGACCTGCCGGGCCCAGGGGCTAGGGACGTGGCCTTCGGGAAGATCGGGCGCGTTGTTCATGGCCGCTGCCTACTACTCAATTTCGTCATCATTACCAATGTTCGCCGAAAGCGGCGTGCTGGCCGCGGTTAGCCGCCTCCCTTCGCCAAAGCGACGAGGGCGTCGGCGGCCAGGCCCTCTTGGACTTGCTTACGACCGCGCCAGAAGGGCTGGGGCCCGGCGGGGAGGTGGCCGTAGATGCTGCGGGCGATCGCCTCCGTGCCCACGAGGTCGGACTCCCACCGGTTCTCCTCCGCCTGGGCTCGTAGCTCAGGACCGTGGCGCCGGTTCCGGTCCGTCCACACACCGACGAGTGCCGGCGAGGCGAGCAGGTCCTTCTTGTCGCCGTTGCACTGCCCGTCGGCCATGACCAGGTTCTCGACAGCGTTGATGCCCCGCACGAGCCCGAGCAATCGCCGGGAGGAGCTAGTAGAGGAACGAGGAGGCCACGGTCGAGCAGCATGGTCAAGCGCGTCGTCGCTGGTCAAGTTCAGTATGGGAGTAATTGGACCCTACAGGGTTCTGGGGCTCAGGAAGGCAGTGCGGTCGGGTCCGTCATGGTGCGTGACGACCGAAGGCGATTCATCTCAAGGTCAGGGACGACCCACGCAAGGTGACCGGCTACCCAGCCGGGAGGCCCAGATCCAGCGCCGGCTCCGTCTGGTCTGTAGGATCAACACCCATCTCTAAATGTCGTCGACCAGGGGGCTGTCATGACATTGCAGGTTGTGGGCGCAGGTGTGGGGCGGACAGGGACGATGTCGCTCAAAACCGGGCTCGAGCGGCTCATCGGCCTGCCCTGTTACCACATGGTCGAGGTCTTCGGCCGGCCTGAGCACGTGCCGTTGTGGAAAGAGGCCGCCGAGGGCGGCCAGGTCGAGTGGGCCGCCATGCTCGCTGGCTATGGGGCTACGTCCGACTTCCCGGCGTGTCTTTTCTGGCGCGAGATCTACCAAGCCAACCCTAATGCGATGGTCGTGCTCTCTACACGAAGTGACACCGCGCTGTGGTGGGCGAGCGCGAGCCAGACGATTTTCGGGTTCGACGACGGGACAAAGCTCCCGCCGGAGATGTCCGATTGGTTCGCTATGTGGCGCGCCGTGGCATCGGCCCGTTTCACGCCGAACTGGACGGACGAGGACGAGGCCCGGGCGGCCTACGAGCGCCACAACGCCGAAGTCCGGGCCTCGGTGCCCCCGGACCGGCTGGTGGATTGGCAACCAGAGCAAGGATGGGGCCCGCTTTGCGCCGCGCTCGGGGTTGACCAACCCGACGGACCGTTCCCACACTTGAACACGCGCGAGGACTTCCCGCGTGTCAGCGAGGACTTCCACCTAGCTGAAGCGATCGAGCAGATCTCTAGTTCGGGCGACAGCCCCTAGACCTGAACCGCCGTGCCGACAACCGTGCCGTAGCAGCGATCATTTGCACTGGTGGGTCACGTGTCCCTCTTAGTGGGCCGATCTCAAAGGCGTGGTTCACCTGCTCGACCGGCGAGTCCCGCCCTCCGACGGCCGCGCTGATCGCTTCGTTGACCGCGGACAGGGCCTCCGCCGCTTTGTGTGGTCCGATGCTCCTGCTGATGCTTGGGGTTCTGGCCGACCGAGCCCCTCGCGACTTTGAGGGCTCGACAGAGATGGGCCCAGGCCAGCTGCCTCGCCATCACGCCACCCCGAGGGCGAGCGCCCTCAGCGCGAACGTATGATCGGACGCCCCTCAGGGTTGTGGTACGTCATGCCGTGCTCTCCAGCTGGCTCTGCCGCTCCTGGCCCTGGCCCAGCCCGTTCTGGAAGTCCGCCGCACCCGGGCGACAGTCGCCCGCAGGCTGTGAACAGTGACCGGCTTCCACCGCTGAGCCAACGGCGTGGAGCTCCTCAGCCAATCCCGGGCCGGTTACGTCCAGCGGCCTCTGATCGACTTCGAATACGGCGCCGGAGCCTAGTCGCCCCGGGCCCTCTCGAACGGCGGTCATGACCAGCACGCAGCCCAGCCACGCCCGCTCCGGCCACTGGACATCACAACCGCCGGAAACGTTGACCCATTTACAAACGTGCTCAGAACGGTGGTTCTTCATCACCGTCTGCTTGCTCCGGTTGCAGTTCAGACTCAGCCCTCTTCGTCAAGTGGGAAGGGTCAAGGCGAGCCCTTTGCTGAGCGTGGAAAGCGTCAATAAGCTCGGACGAGCCCGAGGCGTTGAACCCGTCCCGCTCGTCAGCACCCGGTTGGGGGCCGATATGGACCAGGCCGTCCTTGTCCACCGAGACCCGGACGTTGATCATGGTGAGGGAGTTTGGGTCCGCTGGATCACGCCCTAGTTTCTTCATAAAGTCCCTTCACCTCTTGCTGGTGAGCCGCCTTTGCCTTGGCCGTGTCGTCGAGCTTTCTGTACTCGCTCATCGCCCGACTAAGCTCGTCTAGCCTTGATTTCCTCAAGAAGCGTCACCTTGGCCCGGAGTTGTTCGATTTCCTCAATTGTGTCTTTGATGTGCGTGATTGCATCTTCAATTCGGCGCTGGTCTGACCAGAGTTGCCCTTCCAAAAGGGCTAGGTCGATGGTAGCCTCAGAATTCGCCTCCTCGAAGGTCACGTAACACTTTGGAGGCGTGTACGTATACCGCGGATCCACTGTTGCGTCCGCTTCGTAGAGGTGCCTGACTTCGACGGGGCAACAGAAAGGCCACTCTACGCAAAAGATGTCCCACTCCCCGCTCGATACGGGCCCAAACACGATGCGCTCCATTCTGAAACTATCGGGAATACGCCTAGGATAATGGTCTCCGTAACGGCGGATGCCCTCGGAGATGATCGAGCGGTGAGCATCCACGTAGTCTTCCAAAACTTCCCGGCGTAGTCGGGCGAAGAACTCCTCATTCGTAACCTGGGTTGCAGTGCTTTCTGGTGTTGCGTCTTGCATTTGTCCTCCTCTGGGCCCGCTCATACCCCAGGTGCTCGCCTCGGCCTGGTCGGACGCGCGCAAAGCCATTGGGCGCCCTGAGCTCCACCTGCATGACCTTCGCCACTCGGGGCTCACCTGGTCGGCCGCGGCGGGGGCGACGGTCGCGGAGCTGATGCGCCGAGGTGGACACGCCAGCCCAGCTGCCGCGCTCCGCTACAAGCACGCAAGCGAGGACCGGGACCGGGCGCTCGCTGATGCCCTGGCGGGCCTCGCTACGACGGCTGGCGTCGCTGGTCTCGCGGACTTTTCGCGGACAAGGCGTGCCTCGGGGGGCTAGCGGGGGAGGGAAAACCTGCCTTGACCAGGGAGCGGGCGACGGGAATCGGACCCGCATGACCAGCTTGGAAGAATGATTTCGCCCTATTTCGCCACGTGCGGGTAGTTTCGGAAATAGCCTCTGAGCAGCTCCTTTAATCGCCATCTCGTGCCCGCTCGTGCCGCTCGGAGCCCTCTAGATCGCGCACGGATCGCGCACGCGCGTCACAGGGCCCAGTTATGCTCGCCCCGATGCCACAAGCCCGCCGCCGCTACTTCGGGTCAGTCCGCAAGCTCCCGTCCGGGCGCTACCAAGCCAGTTACCACCACCTGGGCGCGCGCCACTCCGCCT
This sequence comes from Acidimicrobiales bacterium, assembly GCA_052325485.1. Classification (GTDB taxonomy): domain Bacteria; phylum Actinomycetota; class Acidimicrobiia; order Acidimicrobiales; family Palsa-688; genus Fen-671. The sequence continues at coordinate 7,897 of JBKQUU010000318.1, forward strand.
TGGGCACGTTCGCCAGCAAGGCCGACGCGTTCGCGTGGCTCTCGACGGTCGAGACCGACATCCACCGGGGCCGGTGGGTCGACCCCGGGGCTGGCAAAGTGACCTTCGGGGAGTACGCCGACACCTGGCTCGGCCAACGCTACGATCTCCGGCCGCGAACCGTCGAGCTCTACCGGAGCATCCTGGGCCGGCACCTCCGCCCCGGATTTGACCAGGTGCCGCTGGCCCAGATCACCACCGTGGTGGTGAGGTCGTGGCACGCCAGAGTGGCCAAGGAGCGCCCGCTCGTGGCCGCCAAGAGCTACCGGCTGCTGCGGACGATCCTCAATACGGCTGCCGCGGATGGTCTGATCGTCGCGAACCCGTGCACGATAAAGGGCGCCGGTGCCGAACGGACTGCTGAACGAAGGATCCCGACCGTGGAGACGGTTTATGCCATCGCCGACGAGGCGGGCGACCGTTACCGAGCGCTGGTCCTGACGGCGGCGCTGGCGGGACTGCGGCTGGGCTAGCTGTCTGCGCTCACCCGCCGCCACGTCGACCTTGTGCACCGGACTATCACGGTCGAAATCCAGGCGCAGCAAGTCGCAGGCAGAGGCAGGGTGTTAGGGCCGCCCAAGTCGAAGGCAGGCGTGCGGACCGTCGCCGTACCGTCGGCCCTCGCCGACGTGCTGGACGCTCACTTGGCGACCTTCGTCGGGCCGGGCCCCGGCGCCTTGGTTTTCACGGGCGAGAAGGGCGCGCCCATTGTCAGGACGAACTGGGCTTATCGCTTCGCCAAGGTTGCGTCGGCCGCCGGGGCATCTGGCCTTCACTTCCACGACCTCCGCCACGTCGCAGGGACCCTGGCCGCCACCACTGGGGCTTCGACAAGAGAAGTAATGGCGCGCCTGGGCCACTCCACTCCCCGCGCCGCGCTCATCTACCAACACGCCACTGAGGAGCGGGACCACCAGATCGCAGCCGGGATCGACGCCATCCTCGATGCGGCCAAGGACGTCCCTGCGGCTCGGGTGGTGAGGATGCGGCGTCCCGCGACCGATCGGCGGCATATTGACCTCGGCGCTTGAGCCCATCGAGGACCATGTGCGAGCCGGAGAAGTCCTCGACCTCGACCGGCAGTACGTCATCCGCGGCTGGCCGCTCACAGCCGTTGGGTTGCTCGCCAACGCCGAAGCGACCGCGAGCCGTTACTCGTACCGCGCAGAGCCGTTCCGGGCCGTCTCGGTCGAGATGACCATGCCTGGCTGGGACGCGGAGCTGATCCTGTCCGGGCGCCGGATGCGCACGCGGCGCTCGTATGCCATGGCCCTTGCCGACTCGGTCTTGGACGGCGGTTTCGAGCTTCTGCCAACGTTCGACGCGCCTCACTACAGCATTGTGATGGGGCCGTACACTGAGGGCGAAGCCCAGCGCCTGCTGAAGGCATTGGGCGACGTGCTTGCCAACCCCTACTGCATAAGAAGCCAGCGATGAGCGAGACGCCAGCGGTCATAGTCACCCTGCCTGCCGATGCGAACCAGGTGGACAACACGGGCTACGTATGGGCCTTCCTGGACGCGGCCAACGAGCCTGAGCGCGTCCGGCCCGGTGCAGTCATCGTCGCCGGCGACGAAACGGAGCCGTTTATCGCGAGGGTTGTCGACCAGGTCGACGGGCCTGGTGGCCGGAGCATTGTCCACCTTGACGTTCTCGGCGTGCCCGACGAAGTCGTGGAAGAGCTCCGGCACGCAAATGTGATCGCCTGACCAGATCTTCGAGGAGGCTCCGCTCACTGGCGCGCTAGGCCGGGGGCGGTTCGCGAGGCCCCACGCCGAAGCCCTACCGGACGGGGGGTACACGGTGGGCAGCAATGAAAGCGTCCAGGTCAGCCACATGGAAGCGGACGCGCCGACCGACCTTGACCGCGGCCAGCTGCCGCCTCGCCCAAAGTTCGCGCACGTGCCTCGGGGTCGTCCCCAGATAGCGAGCAGCAGCCTCGTAGTCGAGCAGGCCGTCCGGCCCCCTTTGGTTGACATCGACGCGTACGGCGTCCCCCATCGTGGCCCACATGGGCTGATTCGCTCGTGCCGGCTTCTGGCCCTCACTTCTGCGGGACTGCATGTCTCTCCTTCCGTCCAGGCCCGTGCGAACGGGGCCTTTACCTACCGGGGCGAAGGTGGCGATCTTTCGCGGCCCTGCCTCGCCTCTCTGGGAATGCGAACGGGTACGCCCCGAGCGCCGTCGCCGTGCCGGTGGCGCCCTCCCCTCCGGTGCCGCTCATGCTCGGATGGGTTGCCGGTCTGGGCATGCCGCCTGTGCCCATTGGCTCCTTCCACTTCAGGCTCTCGTGGTTCCGGCTCCTGGGCGTCGCGTCTGGGGTACTCGTCTGGCCGAGGGCGCGGCGTCCAGCCAGCACACGCGAGCACGACCGTGTCCCGGCGCTGTTCACGGCCTTCGTAAGGCTCAACGTCAGTGTGCCCTGGCACACAGCCAAGTTCGTTCAGTGCTATGAGCGCCTTGCGCCATACCTGGCTTGCCTTTCCGTCGATGGCCGGCGGGCTTACGGCGAACGCGAGGAGGGATTGCACCCGGTCGGTCCCGGCCAGGGCGCGCCTAGGTCGCTGGGAGAAGCTGACCGGCGGGAACTGGCAGCCCCGCCTGGACCTGGTGGCCGGCCTGGTCCCCCGAGCTTCGAGGATCGAGGACCCCGACCTCGCCCGAGCCGTTCGTGAGCGTGAGGATGCCATTGCCAAACGCGCTCTGGACCTGGCAGAGCACGCCGTACGCAGCGGTGTGCCCTGGGCCAAAGCCTTCGGCCCACCGCCCCCCCGCCCGGCCGTCGCCCAGGCCTGGTGGGACCGCCTGGCCGTGGTCGCCGCCTACCGGGACCGTTGGCGCATCACCGCCGACACCGAGCATCCTCGGCGAGGCGAGGGATGTCGGCTCGCTCTCCCAAGCCGCACACCGCGCCCGGGCGCAGCGGGCCGGGCAGGAAGCTGCTCGCTTGGCCGGCCTGGCTCCGCAGACGGCAGCCCCGGCGCTAGGGGTGGCCTGCGCACGGCCCGAAGCCGAGGTCGAGTTGTGAGCCGGCGGGCGACGGGCGCCAGCGGCTCAAGATCGTGGCCGCCGCGACCTCGGCGGAGGCACGGGCCTACGGCCGCCCCCAATTCTGCTCAAGAAGCGAAAAACGGGCACGTCTGCAGCCGTGCTCAGGCCTCTATTATGCCCTCACAATCTGTCGCGCTCGGGGCGACTTGAAAAAGCGCATAACGCCGACTCGGGCGCGTCGACCCACTTTGAAGGGGGATCGAGGCAGCTGCTCTGTATGTCCACTTCTGGCGCTGGCCACGTAGCCGACATCAGCAGTGTGACTGTGACCTATCAAGTGCCTCTCAGAGATCGTGGCCGGGGACCCAAATCCCGTTCCTGTCCGTGGCGACCGGTCCGGCGGGCCCACCATCGATTGGGACGGCCGGGTTCGCGGGCCGCCCTAAATGAGAGGAGGTGAAGTCAAATGTCAACCACTGTTTTTCGCAAAACTGGTGCTCTTGTCCTCGTTGCCGGCATCGGCGTGCATGGCCTCGGGTGGGCGGCGGTCATCGTCGTCCCTCATGGCCGTGGCCTTGAGCGCGGTCACGGTCCTGTTGCTACTCAGAGCCAGGCCAAACGCCTCATTGCTTGAGGCGGCTAGCGCATGGTCGATAGTCCTACGCGCCCTATTTGGCACCAAGAGGACCCGGACCAAGAAAAAATAGGCTTCCTACAAGGGCGGCGTGGGGGGACGGTACCTCGCCCACCGACGCCCTTACTAGTCAACATGGAACGGCCGGAATCATCAGTCCACATCTGCGTGAGACCATGCACGTGGCCGCTTCAACGCCGTCTCCTAACGATAAAGACGGGAACCAGGGCGTCAC
>JBKQUU010000319.1:0-25976 GCA_052325485.1 Acidimicrobiales bacterium
GCGAGATCGTCGGCATCGGTGCCAGCTGTCGGCAGGGTCGTAACGGAATGGCCATGGCGCAGGATCGTCACGCGGTCAGCGACCGCCAACACCTCGGGCAGCTTGTGGGAGATGAAGATGACCGTCCGGCCAGTGGTCGCCATGTCGCGCACGCTCGAGAACAGTTGATCGGCCTCTTGTGGGGTTAGTACCGTGGTCGGCTCGTCGAGTACCAGGATCCGGGCGCCGCGGCACAGCGCCTTCAATATCTCGACGCGCTGGCGCTCGCCCAAGGACAACTGCCAGATCCGCGCCCTGGGATCCACGGACATTTGGAAACGGTCGGCCGCTTCAGCGACCGTCCTTTCGACGGCACGGGGCGAGAAGCGGAGTTGTCGTGGCGCCGAACTACCGAGCACCACGTTCTCCGCCACTGTCATGCTCTCTACGAGGCGGAGGTGCTGGTGGACCATGAAGATGCCCGCGTCCTGCGCATCTTTGGGGGAGTGGAACCGTACGGGCTTGCCCCCGACGAAGAGCTTCCCTTCGTCGGGCCGGTAAAGACCCATCATGAGGTTGCAGAGGGTGGTCTTTCCGGCCCCGTTCTCGCCGAGCAGGGCGTGCACTTCGCCCTCGGCCGCCTCGAACGACACGTGGTCGTTGGCGACGACCCCGGGGAAGCGCTTCGTCATGTTTATGGCCTGTACCGCCAACGCCCTCGGCGCACCGTCAAGGGCGTTGGCGGACAGGCTCGACGCCAAGACGGCCGCCGCGGCGGGGGCCGCTCGGCCGTCGCCGGCGTCAAGCACGGAAGTCGGTCATTGACAGGGTCAGCCCTTGGGGTTGCCGAGAACGCCCTTTACGAACCACGTGATCGAGTACTTCTGCATGACCGAGAGGGTCACGCCCTTCGGCACGACGAGCTTGCCGTTCTGGGCGTAGATGGGACCAGTGAACGGGTCGAAGGTGCCCTTTATGATCTGTTGCTCCTTGGCCAGGATCGCGCTGCGCGTGGCCGGGGCCACCGACTTGCCGAACGGGGCCATGATGACGAAGTGGTCAGCCAGGCTGCCGTACCAGAAGTGGCTCTTCCAGGTGCCGTTCATCGCCGCCGCGGTTTCCTGGATGTAGTAGGGGCCCCAGTTGTAGGTCGTGGCCGTAAGCCATGAGTTGGGGGCGAAGGACTCCTGGTTGGAGTCGTACCCGGTCCACTTGAGGCCGTGGGCTTCGGCTACCTGGCCCGTCGTCGGGCTGTCCTGACCGTCGGCGAGCACGCTCACGCCGTCGGCGACAAGGCTTTCAGCCGCCTGCCGCTCGGTGGCCGGAGCGAACCAGGTGTTCGTCCAGACCACTTGCACCGTCGCCTTCGGGTCCATCAGCTGCGCGCCCATCGTGAAGGCGTCGACCTCGCGGAGGCATTCCGGGATCGGGTACGGGAGGACGAAACCGATCTTGTTGTTCCCGGCCAGGGCGGCTGCGCCGGCCGCCATCCCGGACAGGAAGTCGCCGTTCTCGCCGGCCCCGTAGTACTCCGCTAAGGTCTTGGTCACCGTCGTACCGGTTGCCTGCTCGAAGAGCACGTCCGGGTACTTGGCGGCGGCGGCGACGAGCTCAGGCTGGTAGCCGTAGGACGTGGCGAATATGAGCTTCGCTCCTGCATCGACCAGCTGGGTGATGACCTGGGCGCACTGGGGGCCCTCGGGTACGTCCTCTTTGTACAAGGTCTCGACGCGCCCACCGAAGTACTTCTGCACTTCGAGGCGGCCGACATCCTGGGCGTGCGTCCAGCCGGCGTCGCTGGGGGCGCCGACGTAGATGAACCCCACCTTGAAGGGGTTCTTGACCGTCCATTGGCTACCTGCGGCGCCATTTACCACCGCCGGGCTGGCGGCCGCAACCGACGGGACCACGACCGCGGGTGCGGCGGCCATGGTGATGGCGGCCAGCACCGCCAATACCTGCTTCATCCTTCTCATGAGCTGTCTCCTCTCGAACGACGTCGGGGAGCCCGTCCGTCGCCTCCTTCGTTCACCGACCGGGCAGGCCCCGGAGTACCGGCTCACCGTCAAGACTGCGAGCTCCGTGAACGCGTGAACAGAGGCATTCGGCCCTAACCGGGCAAGAACTTTGCCTCCCACCAGGCGTCACCGACCAGATCTCGTCCCCGCTGCCCCCTAGCCGCGGGGCCTACTCTCCAGCCCTTGCCAGCACACCCTCGAGCCGGCGCAGGTCGTCCTCGGTGTCGATGTCAGCCGGGTCACCGACGTCATCACAGGCCACCGGCGTCACGACCCCCGGGTTTGACCGCAAGAACGCCCTCGCCCCCACATCGCCGACGGCGTGAAGCTCCACCGGGGCCCACAAAGAGCGGTCCAGGAGGACGGGTGAGCTCATCTCGCCCCCGTAGGTGGCGACGGCGGCCACTGCACCTTCGCGCCAGCTGCCGATAAGACGAGCCGCCAACGCCGGGGTGACCAGAGGCTGGTCCACGGGCAGCACCAGGACCGCCGGCGCCCCCGAGCGCCGGGCCTGGGCCAGCCCGGCCCGCACCGACCCGCCCATGCCCTCTGACCAGGCGTCGTTCACGACGACAACGGCGTCGCCCAGCCTGCAGTCCCGGCGGACCTCCGTGGCCGCGGCGCCCAGCACGACCATCACCGGGCGGCACCCCCCAGCCCTAAGCGTGCCTAGCCCGCGTTCAGTGAGCGTCACCCCACCGAGCTTCACGAGAGCCTTCGGGCCCCCCAGGCGCTGGCCGGCGCCCGCGGCCAGCAGCATCCCGGCCACGTCTCCGGCCCGGCCGACCCTCAAACCGACCATGAAGATCCCACACCGCGGCTCGCCGCCTCCGCCAGACCGCCCACGGGGTGCATCGTGCCCAGTCTAAAGGCTCGACGGCTCACGTACGACCAGGCCGTCATGGCACCTAAGCCCCATCCCTGGTCAAGGCATACCCGCCTTGACCAGGGATGGGCACGCGGCCACTGCCGCGACTATAGTCGGCCTCGTGGATTTAACAGCATATGAGCGGCGGTTGAACCGCCCGACACGGATCAAATTACCCGAGTTCCAGCGTAACGGCCGCCTGAAGCACGTTATTTTTGCAGATCAGTTCGACCGCCCCATGCTGGAAAACCTGGACACACTTTCCAATATGGTGCGAGAGCTGGCCCGCGACCGCGAAACCCAGCTCTTCCTTCGCGACTTGCTCCCCCATAAACGGGCGATGCTCTATTTCACACAAGCGTCTACCCGGACCTTTCTATCGTTCACCGCTGCTTGTCAACTTTTGGGTATGCCGATAGCAGAAATACGGGACCCATCCGTCTCCTCAGAGTATAAAGGTGAATCACCGTTCGACTCGATGAGGATGTTCAGCTCCTATTTCGACCTCGTTGTGATGCGGACGGCCACCGCCGGGTTCGCCGAAGCGTGCGCCTACCTAATGAACGACCTCGACGAGTTCAACGAGCGCCATGTCCCCGTCGTCAACGGCGGTTCAGGGGCTGACGAGCACCCGACTCAGGCGCTATTGGACATCCACACCATTCAACGGTGCTTCGAGTTCGCTTCCGAGCGCGACTCCTCCCGGCGCACGCAGTTCGACGACTACCGTAAAATCTACCCCGATCTCACGCGTGGCTTGGACTCGAAAGTCTACGGGTTTTGTGGTGACATAGGCCGCGGTCGGACAGTGCGCTCTCTCGCCTCCCTCCTGGCCCTTTATTCCGACGTACAAATGCATTTCGTTTCACCTCCTGATGACCGGATGCGTCTCCCCGCCCCCATGCGGGACTCGTTGTCAGCAAAAGGCGTGAAGGTCTTTGAGCACGACTCCCTGGCCGACATCGTCGAAAACGTCGACCTTCTTTACATGACCAGGATCCAATGGGAACACGATAAGGACAGTTCGGCCCGCAGCGGTCCTGCCGCCGTGGATCCCAACTTCGTCCTCACCCCCGAGCTGGCCGACCGGATGAAGAGCTATGCGCCTATCTTGCACCCCTTCCCCCGCAATGCCGAGATCCCTTTCGAGGTCGACCACAACCCGCGCGCCATGTATTTCCGTGAGGCCCGCAACGGTATGTGGGTCCGGGCCGCATTGCTCGCCCATCTGTTCGATGTGGACGGCCTGATAGTTTCCCACCACCGCGACGTGTTCTCGAAGTACCACGACTACAACACCGGCTCCAGGTAATGCCGCCGGTCCAGGCACAAGTCGGGGCACAGCTGCGCGGGCGCAGTTTGTTGAAAGAGACCGACCTCACGAAAGAGGAGTTCCTCTACCTCGTGGATTTGGCCGCGCGTCTCCGAGAAGAAAAACGGGCCCGGCGCGAGCGCCAAAGGCTGGCGGGCCTCAACATCGCCCTCATCTTTGAGAAGGCCTCGACGCGTACGATGTGCGCTTTCGAGGTAGGCGCCTACGACCAAGGGGCGCACGTCACCTACCTAGGGCCGAGCGGGTCCCACATAGGCGGCAAGGAGTCGGTCAAGGACACGGCGCGCGTGCTGGGCCGGATGTTCGACGGGATCGAGTACCGCGGATCTGCGCAGTCCAAAGTCGAGATCCTGGGCCAGTACGCCGGCGTGCCGGTCTGGAACGGCCTCACCGACGAGTGGCACCCGACCCAGATGCTGGCAGACATCCTTACGATGCGCGACCACACCGACCGGGCGCTCGAGGGCGTGGCGTACTGCTACCTCGGCGACGCCCGTAACAACACCGCTAACTCTCTGCTCGTCACCGGCGCCCTGCTCGGCATGGACGTCCGAGTGGCAGCGCCGGGCGCGCTCTGGCCCTCATCGGGCGTCCAGTCGATCGCCCAGCGCTTGGCGTCCGGGTCGGGAGCACGGGTGACGGTCACCGAGGACGTGGGTAGCGCCGTGCGTGGGGTGGACTTCCTCTACACCGATATCTGGCTGTCGATGGGCGAGGCGGCCGACCAGTGGGACGCCCGCATCGACCATCTGCTGCCCTATCAAGTCAATGGACCGCTCCTGGAGGCGACTGGCAACCCCGAGGTGCGGTTCCTGCACTGCCTTCCTGCGCTGCACAACACCGAGACCGAAGTCGGCCGTCAGATCTTCGACAGACGGGGCCTGGAGGCCCTGGAGGTGACTGAAGAGGTCTTCGAGTCCGAAGCGTCCATCGTCTTCGACCAAGCCGAGAACCGGCTGCACACGATCAAGGCGTTGATGGTCGCCACTTTGACGGGCGATTAGCGCCCGGGCCCGGTGGACGGGCCGGGGCTGGGCCGGGCCGGGCCGGCCCCGGTGGCCACGGGGCGGTCGTGGTGGTTGCTCCACTCGGACCACGAGCCGGGGTACAGCGCCCCTTGGAGACCGGCGATCGACAGGGCGGCGACCTCGTGGGCGGCGGTGACGCCCGAGCCGCAGTAAACGGCTATCGCCGCACCGGGGCTCGCCCCCAGGCCCACGAACCGCTCTTCGAGGTCGCCGGCGGTCCGGAAACGGCCGTCTGCGGTCAGGTTCCCGGTCGTCGGCGCGCTGACTGCACCGGGGATGTGGCCGGCTCTGGGGTCAACAGGCTCGACCTCGCCCCGGAAGCGCTCGGCGGCCCGAGCGTCCAGCAGCAGCCCGCGCTGAGCTATCGCGGCGACGTCGTCGATCAGCACCGTTGGCATGTGACCGGGCGCCAGGTCGACGTCGCCCGGCTCGGGGAGCTCAGGCCCCGTCGCCAGGTCTCCGCCCGCGGCGCGCCAAGCGCTCAGCCCGCCATCGAGCAGATAGACCCTCTCCACGCCCCCCCAGCGCAGCAACCACCAGGCCCGGGCGGCCGACATCGAAGCGTTGTCATCGTAAACGACGACGGTCTCAGCTTTTCGCAGCCCCCAGCGCCGGGCGGCGGCCTGGAGCTGGTCGATGGCCGGCAGGGGGTGCCTGCCGGCCTGGGGCGACGACGGCTCCGCGGCCAGTTCCCGGTCGAGGTCCACGAAGCAGGCACCCGGGATGTGACCGGCCAGGAACTGCTCGCCACCGGTAGGGTCGCCCAGCCGCCATCGGACGTCGAGCAGCCGGGGGGGCTCGGTGGACCGGCGCAGTGCCTGGAGCTGGGGGACATCGACCAGGACGTCATCGGCGTGGGACTGTTCGGCCAGTTGCCTGAGAGAAGACATGTTCGCAGTATGCCTTCGTCAACTTCGTCTTCGTCGACTTCGCCTTCGTCGAGTTTGTCTTCGTCGGCCCCGGTTTCCAGGCCCACGGGCGGGCTCAGCCGGGGCGGCGCCGGGGCACGGGGGCAGGTGCGGATTTACCGCCCCTGAGCTGGACCGCTGCCCCCGTCGTGCCGTGAGGGCCGGGCCCGTCATCACAGAACCATCACAAGTACCTCTCAGGCCCGTCACAAACAAGGTCGAGGCTCCGGGTGGTCCAAAGGATCAATACGAGGGAGGACTGATGATCGATAAAAGCCACGGAAGGCGGCACCGGCACATCGGCGCTGTCACTGCGCTAGTGGCAACCCTGTCAATAGTGGCAGCCTCATTGACCGCCACTGTCGCGCCCGCCTCGGCCCACGGATGGTGGGACCACGGCTCGACGAGCTCGACATCCTCAACGACCGCCACTACGGCGTCGACGACCGTCACTACGGCGTCGACGACGTCGAGCACGGGGCCAACGAGCTCGACGTCATGGCCGGCCGCCGTCAACCAGCGTGGCCACGGGCATGTCCGCTTCTGCCTGACACGCGAGAGGCGACGCCACGGCCGAGGCTGGGGCTGGAAATGGGTCGTTACCCGTTGCCCGGCCAGGTCCTATGGTCACGGCCAAGGGCGCGGTAATGGCGGCGGTGGCAAGGGGTACGGCGGTAACGGCGGCGGCGGCAACGGCGGCGGCAACGGCGGCGGCAACGGGTACGGAGGCAACGGTTCAGGCGTAGGCCATAACTTCGCCACGACCACGTCCTCGACGACCACCACTGCCCCGACCACTACGACCAGCTCCAGCACCACTACAACTACTGCGCCGACGACGACGACGTCTTCGACGACGACATCCACGTCGACGACCTCTTCTACGACGTCTAGCACTACGAGCACGACGTAAGGGCTACCCGAGAACCCGTTCAGGCCCTACTTAGCAGGCAGAACTGATCCCCCAACCCCCAAGCCCCCGGGCTAGGCACTGTGTGTGCCGGGCCCGGGGGCTTGTTCTCGGCGCCGGTCGACGGGGCCGAGAACGGCTAACGCACTACCCGGGTCATCGGCGGTGAATTGTGACGACCGTATTCGTTGGGTCTGCCGCAGCGACGTCCAGGACCGCCACTTCGTCCGGTCCTGTTCTCGAAACGACGATCTTTGACGGGTGCTCGACCACATGGCGCAAGACCACGGGGTACCTGCCGTCGCGACCGCCGACCGCCACGCTTACGGCGTCGTCGTGGTCGTCGTACTCAATGTAGGCAAGGGGAAGCTTCTCCACTTCGTACTGGTCGTCAAAACCGGCCACCGGCGTCTCGATCGTGACGAGGCCGCCTTCGTACTCCTTGCTGAGCGACTGGAGAGCATCTTCCCAGCTGGACCGGGACAGTTCTTCGGTGCCATCTCCCATTTGTTCCTCCTGGGCCTCTTGTGGGATGGGCGCAGGACCCCATCGACGGTTCCCATAACTAGTCGATCCTCAGCCGTTCCGGTGCCCATCGCGCCCCCTTCGGGGCGCCCGTCCGGTGGCTCGGAAAGCGCGCCCGCGCGCCAACGTCGAGGCCGGTTTCAGCGGGAAGCCTCCATCTCGTACCACAGGCCGCCGTTCAAGTTGATGTCGTTGCCGTTGGCCTGGCCAGGAGCGGAATCGCCGACGTAGGTGTACAGCGGATGGCCGTTATAGGTGACCTGCGTCCCGCCGCCTGACCGCTTGATCGCCCCCAGCCTGCCCGTCACGCCCGGGCCGGCCACCGGGTCCCCGGTCAGAGGTGGCCAGTACGCGGCGCACGTCCCATAGCAGGTCGACTTGGTCGGCGAGTCGGGCGCGAACCAGTAGAGCGTATAGCCCTGGGCATCGGTGACCACGGCTACGCCGTGGATCTTGACGGTCTTGAGGAGCGCGCCCGACGGCCCCGCGCTCGTTGAGGCGGGCCCTGTCGCCGCCAGCGAGACCCCTAACAGTGCGGCGGCCACCACCGAGAACACGAGGGCGGCCCAGCGCCCCGCGGGTATGGCCGCCGCCAGTTTGTCAGTCAGCCTGGCGCCTTCCATGCCCGGCCCCACAGACTGGGGCCGAGGGCTCAGCACGAAGGCCGCCAGGGCCACGAAGGTACCGACCTCGATGACCCCGGCGGCGATGCCGGCGGTGGTGCGGACCTCCCGGAAGCCGAACAGGCCGACCCGCAACGACAGGAGGTAACCACCCAGGGTGGCGATGGCGAACCCGGCGCCCGCCGCCGACACCAGGCGGCTACGCGACACGAGGACGATCAGGCCGAGGCCAAAGGCAAATATGACTTGGAACAGGAACAACCCGCCGATCGTCGGTATCGTCCTGTAGCCGGTCAGGTACAGGTCAAGATGGACCGCTCCCGTGGCGATGAGCAGGCCGGCGCCGATCACCCGCAGGCCGAGTTGGCGGCGGTCCGGCTCAGGCTCTCGACGGTCCCCTGGCAACGCCACGCCCGCCTCCAGTCCCGTGCATTTAGTCCCCGGCCCGGTCAGCCGGGACGTCGGCCCACTGCTTCAGAGGTCGGAACGGTGCCACCAACTGAGCGGCGAACACCCGAAAATGACGCGGTCGCGTTGTCGACTGTTCGACGATCAGTGGCCGACCGGCCAGCCCGGTGTCGGTCCGGACCGTCTCGGCCGTCGGGAACACCGCTCGGTGGGCCAGCTGGTCCCAGATCGTCAGCGCAAAGCCCAGGTTGACGTCCTGCGGCCCGTTCAGTTGGTGGTGGATGCGGTGGTAGTTCGGGCTCACAAAGATGCGCCCGAGCGGCCCGAAACCGAGGTTGGTATTGGAGTGAGCGAAGGCGACGACGCCTCCGTAAATGACCAGAAGAGCCGTCGGCAACACGCCGTTGGCGACAAGCACGATCCCCGGGACCAGGGCGATGAGGTAGGAGACATGAATGAGCGGGTGCGTGCGAAAGACCGTGAGCACGTTCATGTCCTCTTGTGAATGGTGCAGCTCATGGAACCGCCAGAGCATCCGGACGCGATGGTTCGCCAGGTGGGCGGACCAATTGCAGCCGTCCATGGCGACAAAGATGAGGGCGATCGCCCCCCAGCTCGGCAGCGTCCCGATCCTGGCCAGGACGAGCCACGGTAGGGACTGCCTCACGACCTCTGAGAACGAGAGGGTCAACCCAGTCACGAGCGGTACGGTGACCGTCGCGTTCAAAACCGTGTAAAGGAGGTCCTGGCGGTAACCGCGAGCGAACAGCGGTCGCCGCTGTGCCGGGCGCACCCGTTCGACAATGAGAAGAACCCCGATGATGGCCAGGGTGATGGGCCCTATTACCACGACACGAAGAGCCGACATCGAGCCGGCGAAGTCGGCACCACCCCAGCCGTTGGCCCAACCGATGGCGATGAGGACGGCGGCCACGACGACGATCGAGCACGCCGGGAGGTACACGCGCGATGACAACGCCACCCTCAGCCCGTTCGTCCTCCGACTTCCCGGCTCCACCGGTGCCGGCGGGAGGGAGCGGACGGGCCCGGCTACGACAGACATGATGAGCTCTCAGTCCTCAGCTCGGGAGCTAGAACGCCACTCCCCCGGTGCCGGGGTTCGACGCCGGTTTTACCGTCGCCACGTCGGACCAGGTCCCCCAGGTGTCGGTCACGTTCCCGTTCACCTGTCCGGGGGCCTTGTCCCCGACGAACCAGTAAAGGGCCTTGCCGGAGTACGTCACCTGGAGGGCCCCGCCGGCCCCCTTTACCGTGCCAAGCTTCGCGGCGTTGACGCCGGGCCCGGCCGTCGCCTTCGTCACCCCCGTCGGCAGTAGGACCTCGGGCCAGATCTTCTGGCACGCGGCATTACAGGGGGTCTTGCTGGGCTTGAGGGTGTAGAGCGTTTTGCCGCTCACCAGGACTGTCCCGAACTTCTTGGTCTTTAGGGCAGAGACGACGACGCCCTTGCCCGTAGAGCTGGTCGCCGCCCCGGCCGGGCTAACGGTGAAAACCGATGCGACCAGCCCGCCGACGGCCAAGGCCGCAGCGGCGGCGCGGCCAACGGAGGCTCCCAGAGTTGTCTTCCGGCGTTGCCTGCCCTGCTCCATGTCGTTCGTCTCCTCGTGCTCGGGTACCGGGTGTACGGGGAACATCGCCCAGCGGATGCACAACAGGCTCGCTGGCCAGCCATTGAGCCTAGGCACTCGGATCCGCCTTGCGCCCTCAGAGACCATGGCCGGCGGCCGATAGGTACCGGTGGCCCTCGACTGGTTGCGACGGCCGCGCCATCGCTCCAGACCTCAGGAGGTTCAGAGTGAGTATCAGCAGCATCGACCCGCTATCAGTGCCCATGGCCGCCTACGCCAGCCAAACCCAGGGGACGTCCAACCAACCCGAAGACCAGGTACTCAGTTCCGTCGCTCAACTGCTCGGCGTCAGTACCAGCCAACTGCAGTCTGACCTGTCCTCCGGCAAGAGCCTCCAGTCGATCGCCTCCGCCGCCGGCGTGCCGTCGGCCCAGCTGGTGACCACGATCTCCCAAAGCCTTCAGTCCGCCAACCCCAACCTCAGCCCGTCGCAGGCGACCAGCGCTGCCACCACCATCTCCCAGCAGGTGGGAGGCGGCGGTCACCACCATCACCACCATGGCGGCGGTGGTGGGGCGAGCGGCACCGGCACCAGCAGCTCGACCTCGAGCGACAGCGGGCTCAACGCGCTGCTCGCCGCTCTCGGTTCGTCCTCTTCGTCGTCCACCTCGACGTCGAGCGAGAGCACCGACCTGCTGGCTGAGCTCCTCGGGACGGGGTCGTCCTCGGGGGCCGCGTCGGCCGCGACAAGCGCCAATAACGCTCAAGGCGCCCTGGACACGCTGCTCTAAACCACCGCTCTAAACCCACCGCGGCGTGTCCGGCGGGGTCTCGTGGCGTAGGAGCTAGAGGTACTCGAGGACCGACGATACCTGTTAGGAGCACCCGGCCGTTATCCTTCCTGTTGGCTAACGACTGAACTCGAACGCTTGTGCCCAGCGCAAGGAGGGAACCGCCACGTGGGGCCGGCCAGTTATAACTCCCGCTCTGCGCCGGCACCCCCGGCTCGGGCCCCGACAGGCCGGGCCCCCCTGATCGGCCGCATCTTCCCTGCCCCGGTCGCCGCCAAGGTCCCCGAGGTCATCTTCGTCTTCTGGGTGGTGAAGATCCTCACCACAGCCGGCGGGGAGGCCACCTCGGACTACCTGAAGACGTGGGGCAATATCCGGGGGGGCGGCACCGAGGTGCTCGTGTTCCTCGTCGGGCTGGTGCTGCAGTTCAGTACCCGCCGATACCGGGCTTTGGCTTACTGGTCCCTGGCCTTTGCCATCGCCATATCAGGTACCGGCATCTCCGATTTCCTCCATCTCGACGTCCACATCCCCTACGCGGGGACGACCCTGCTGTGGGCGGCGGTACTAGCCGCCATCTTCTGGCTCTGGCAACGCGGCGAGGGCACGCTGTCGATCCACAGCATCACCACCCAGCGGCGCGAGGCCTTCTACTGGGCGACCGTGTTCGCCACCTTTGCCCTCGGGACCGCTCTTGGGGACTTCACCGCCACATCGCTCGACTTGGGCTACCTGGCCTCGGGCATCCTCTTCGGCGTCCTCATCCTGCTCCCGGCCCTGGCGTGGCGGCGGTTCGGCCTGAACAGCATCGCCGCCGTCTGGATGTCCTATGTCGTCACCCGGCCCCTCGGCGCGTCTTTCGCCGATTACATGAGCAAGCCCCGCGCCCTCAGCGGGGTCAACTTCGGGGACGGCCCCACGGCGGTCGTCTTCGCCGTGGCCGTCCTCGTCTTGGTCCTGTACCTCGCTGTCGCCCGCCCGGACATCCAGCGCCCAACCGGGACAGCCGCGTCGGAACGGTCGGCGGCGCCGAAGCCTGTCGCTGACCTGACTGATGAGGCGTCGGGCCCGCGTTGACACGGGCCCTTTTGGACCCCTCGACCGGGGCCTTCTATGCCAGAGTGAACGCCGGCAGCTTGACCAGCCGCCCGCCTTTCAGGGCCGACTCGTGGGCGCACAGCCCGACGCAGGTCCAGTTGGCGGAACGGCGGGCGTCTGGAAATGGGGGCCGGTGCTCCTGGATGGCCGAGATGAACTCGTGGACCATATGGGGGTGCGAGCCGCCGTGGCCGGCTCCCTGGACGAAGCTCAGATGGGTGTTGGCGGCCAGGTCGTAGACGCCCTTCGTCGTGAACCGCCGGATCGGCTTGGGGAGCAGATCGGCGAAATCGGGTACGGGGACCCGCCGCGGGATCTCAGGTTCGGGACGTTTGGCGGTGTGGAGGACATGGCGTTCCCCATCGATCAGTGCCCACTCGAACGATTGCTTGGACCCGAACACGTCGATGCTCTCCCTGTACTGGCGGGCCGTGTCGAAAAGGGAACGGTAAATCCGGGCCGTCAGGTCGGAGCCTTGAAGCCGTATATGGGCCGTCTCAACCGCGAACGGCGACCCGTACTTTGCCGCCAGCTCGTCGCGGACAGTCCCCGAGCCGAAGCAGGAAACGTATTCGGCGGTGGCGTCGGTGAGCGCCAGCATCGGCCCGACACAGTGGGTGGCGTACCACATCGGCGGGAGCCCGGGCCAGTAATCGGGCCAACCGTCCATGTCCTGGTGGTGAGTGGCCTGCAGGAACTGCAGCTTGCCGAGCTCGCCGGAACCGTACAACTGCTTGATGTACAGGAACTCCCGGGAATAAACGGTCGTCTCCATCATCATGTAGTTGAGCCCCGTGCGGGCCGCCGCCGCCACTATCTTGCGGCACTCCTGGGTTGTCGTAGCCATGGGCACGGTACAGGCGACATGCTTGCCGGCCCGCAGGGCGGCGACAGACATCCAACCGTGGTCGGGGATCGGTGAATTGATGTGCACCGCGTCCACCTCGGGGTCCGAGAGCACATCCTCGTACCTCGTGTACCGCCGGCCCACCCCGAAGGCGTCACCTATCCCGTCTAGGAGCCTGCGGTCCCGCCGGCAGATGGCATGCAGGTGGGCCTGAGGGTGGCGCTGGTAGATCGGGATGAACTCGGCGCCGAAGCCGAGCCCGACTATGGCGACATTGACGCGCCCGCCCGTCATGGCAAGGCCTCCGAGGCGGCCAAGCTGGCGCGCAGAAAAGCCACGCCTTTGCTGGCCAGTTCATCACCGCTGGCGTCGAGCGGTCGCCACAGCGATACCGCCTTGGCTATCTCGCCCACCGAAGGTGTGAAACTTTCGATCACTATTTGGCCTCCGTAACCGATGTCGCGCAGCGCGCCGAAGACGTCGGCCCACGGCAGGTGCCCGGTCCCCGGCGTCCCCCGGTCGTTGGCGCACACCTGGACGTGCAGGAGCCGGTCGCCCGCCGCCCGGATGGCGTCGGCCGGGGATTTCTCCTCGATGTTCATGTGGAAAGTGTCTAGGGTGAGGCCGACGTTGGCCCTGCCGACCAAGTCGCAGAGCTCCAACCCCTGCTCCGTGGTGTTGACCATGTCGGTCTCGAAACGATTGAGGGGCTCGATGGCCAGGCTGACGCCGGCGGGGGCGGCGTAGTCGGCCGCCTCTCTCAAGCCCTCTACCGCTCTCTGGCGCTCCTCCCGCCGGGCCTCGGGGCTGAGCGGTCGAGCTTTGCCCACAGCCGAGTACATGGGACCGAGCACCTTCTCGGCCCCAACGGCGTGGGCCAGGTCGATGCACTGCTTGATATACCCGAGGGCGGCCTCCCTGACCGAGCCGTCCTCATTTGAGAGGTCCCGGGCCGGTCCGAAAGCCCCGCAGATCGAAAGGCCCATTGCCTTGCCCTGTACGGCGTCACGTAGCCCGCGCCCGCTGACCAGCCCGATCTCTTCGACCGCCACTTCGAGGACGTCGGCCCCGGCCTCCTGGGCCCGGGCCACCAGCGATGGCGCATCCCCGTCGGTGAACGGGGACAGCCAAATCCAGCTGCTCACCCCGATAGGGTTCATTGCGGGCGACCGTACCACGTTGCGGCCAGCGCGGCGACCGCTTGACTGACCCAAGTGGTGGCCAGGGCGCTATGACCCGCTTTGAGAACCGCGTGGTCGCATCCTTTGGGCTACCACGCTCGCTTGCCTAGTGCTACTTCGCCTGCCAGTGCCAAGTGGCCTCGACCACATGAGCCACAGCCAGGAGCTCGGCCGCGCTCGTCGCAGAGAAGGTGATCACGTAAGTACGAGCGCCATGCTCGAGGTAGAACTGCAGGCCATGGACAGCGATGGTGAGCCCCGAGGATTTAAGCGGCAGCCCGTAGCTGGCTTGGACAGCCTGTCCCAGGGAATATGGACGGTGACCACCCTCACCTGCGTTGCACCGGCTTCGGCAAGGATGATCTTGGCCTCGGCCGTCATATATTGATGAAAGCCGAGCCTGTCGGCGTACCTGTGGCGGCTGTGACGCCCACGTTCAGGTTGGGAAAGAAGCCTCCCGAAACGGGCCCGACGGCGAAGATCTTCAAACCCTTCTTAGCGGCACTAATTGTTTGCTGGTCGAGAATGTTCTCCAGTGCCGGGTCGCCCTTCGCCGCGGCGCCGATGACAGCGCCGACATCGTTCGAGACGAGGGGGATTTGCGTCCATCGCGGCGGGAGCGAAAAGGGGAACCCGTACTGCGTAGTGGTGCACAGCCAACGGCTGCGAATACGACGTGACGTTCGTCCTGGGCACCAAGGACCAGAACGGCTATGGCGTCAGCGCCGTCGGGGTCTACACCTTCATCCTCTATGTCAACGGGGTCCCGGCTGAGATCAGGAGCCAGGATGGGACCATGCCCTCGGGTACGTTCTCAGACTTCGGCGTCGGACCGACCAACGCTACCGCCTACTTCACGGCACCATGGCAAGCTCTGGCGGGGGCGTACGACTCTTCTTCCGCCACGTCCAACACGATCGCGTTGCCCGGCGCGGGTGTGACCGACACGGGTCGAGCGAGGGCCGTCCCCGTCGGACCGGGTCAACGCGGTAGTGGGAGCGGCGACCTCGCCAAGTAAAAGCTCCGACGGGCCGACATATTCAGCATCGATCGCCTGGCATATTCAGCATCGATCGGCTGGCATATTCAGCATCGATCGGCTGCATATTCAGCATCGATCGGCTGGGCCCGGTCAGCGCATCGAGTGATGTCAAAGCGGTCGGGCCCCACCGAGGCAGAACGGCGCCGGCTTGGCGTCGTGCAACAGCGTCAAGGCGGGCCGCGGGCGCTCGGCGCTCACGAGGTCCAGACCGAGCACGCGACGCCAGAGCAGAGGGAGGCGCTCGCCGTTGTCGTAACGGACCTCCAGCCTGGAGATGATCTCCGGCGAGCCCTTTGCCAGGCTCGTCCGGCCGTACCCGGTGCCGCTTGCCGGCCCCGGCGGCACCGCGCCTTGCCAGGTTTACGGCTTCGTTCAGTGTGGGGTACTATTTGTCCCAGACCAGTGGGACGCTAAACGCTCTACGGCCAGACAGGGCGCTGAGAGAGCTTTACGACGCCCGCCGGAAGTGACGGTGCATGGTGAGCCGGCCGGGTAATAGCGGGCATGGTCGAGACGAAATGCGCCTAGAGCGTTGGCCCGAGCCGACTGTCACGGGCTGCGTCAGGGGGTGAGCTAACAGCGTGCGAGTACGCCTCGTCGAGCCCCGTCCGCCCGGCCACACGGTCTACGACTACGCCATGTTGCCTCGTCTCGGCCTGCCCCTGATCGGTACCCTGCTGGCTCGGGCCGGCCACGATGTCAAGGTCTACTGCGAGCTTCTTGCTCCCGTAGACCTGGGCGAGTGCCTGACCGCCGACGTCGTTGGCATATCTACTACCACTTCGACGGCTCCTGGGGCGTACCGTCTGGCCGACCTTCTGGGCTCGGCTGGGGTCCCTGTCGTCCTCGGCGGCCCTCACGCCAGTTTCTGTACCGAAGAAGGCCTTGACCACGCGCCCTTCGTAGTCCGGGGCGAAGGCCAGGCAACCATGCTCGAGCTCCTCGAGTGCCTCTCGAGAGGCGGCGACCTCGGCGCCGTCCGCGGCCTTTCCCTTCGGGGGCCAGAGGGGGAGCGGCGCCACAACCCGGCGCGTCCGATGACCAGCCAAGCCGACTTCGTGGCTTTGCCGGGACCGGACCTCAGCTTGCTGACCGGGCACGAGAAGATGGCCACCAAACCAGTGATGACCCAATGGGGGTGCCCGTTCGACTGCGAGTTCTGTTCGGTCACGGCCATGTTCTCGCGCTCGGTCCGCCACCGCAACACCGAGCACGTGGTCCAGGAGATCGCCACCTTGGGGGCGGAGCGGATATTTTTCTACGACGACAATTTCGTCGTCAAAAAGGCGCGCACGGCCCAGTTGCTGGAGGCCATGGTGGCCGCGGGGCTGACGCCCCCCTGGTTCGCCCAGGTCCGAGCCGACGTGGTCCTGTCATCGCTGGGCCGACCGGAGCTGGACCATAGTTTCCTCGAGCTCATGCGCCGAGCGGGGGCGCAGATGGTCATGATCGGCTTCGAGGCCATAACCGACGAAGGCCTGGCCAGCTTGGGCAAGAGGCTCTCGGTGGCGACCGAGGAGCGAGCAGTGGCCGCCCTGCACAAGCATGGGATCGCCGTGCACGGCATGTTCGTAGCCGGGCTCGACACCGACGACGCCTCAAGCGCGGTCGCCACGGCACGCTTTGCCCGCCGCCTCGGGATCGACACCTTCCAGCTGATGGCCGAAACACCGCTGCCCGGTACCAAACTCTGGAGGCGAGCCAGCGCCGAAGGCCGGCTGCTCTCGGACGACTGGTCGCTCTTCGACGGCCACCAAGTGGTCATGCGGCCGGCTCTTATGTCCCCCCTCGACCTCCAGCTCGGGATCCTGGAGGCGACCCGCAGGTTTTACTCGTGGCCGGGGATAATCCGCTCCGGCTTAGCCGGGGCGCTGTCTCATCTCCCGACCCTGGTGGGGACGACCGGCCCGGCTGTTCTTCGCCACCTCCCCGCCCTGGCCAAGATGGCGGTGGCCCGCCGCTGGGACGAAGTCACGCCCTATTTGCAGGCGAAGCTGCCCTCGCCGTCCTTCTCCGGCCTCGCCCAGGCCTTCTGGCTCCCCGCCACCCGGATGTACGCCAGACGCCAGCTGAGCGCCTGGTGGGTTGCCGGACGGTCCCGCGCCCACCTGGACCTCCTACGCTCCTTGGCTTCGGCCCCCCCTGCGATCCCCTGACAGGTGACGGGGGGGCGTGGTCAGAAGGCGAGGTACTGGTGTACGGACCGCACTGAAGCCGAACCCTCACCCACGGCCGCCGCCACTCGCTTGGTGGATCCCGATCGCAGGTCGCCAACGGCGAAGAGGCCGGGATGGCTGGTCTCGAACGGCAGCGGGGACCGGGCTAGCGTCTGCCAGCCCTGACCGAGCTGGTCGGGGGTCAGCGCCAGGTCGGTCAGCACAAAGCCCCGGTCATCAAGGGCGGCGCAACCGTTCAGCCAAGCTGAGGAAGGGCCCGCTCCTATGAAGGAGAACAGTCCGGCGCATTGTTGGACGGTCGTGCCGTCGGGGCCGTTGAGGTGCACGGCTCGTAGGGTCTCGTCCCCGTCCAAAGCGAGGACCGTCGTGCGGGCCCGGAGCGTGATGTAGGGGTCGGCCTCGACTCGTTCGACCAGATAGCGCGACATGTCCTTCCCGAGATCTGGGCCCCGGATGACGAGCGTGACCGCGCACCCGCTCTGGCTCAGAAAAATGGCCGCTTGGCCGGCCGAGTTGCCACCTCCGACGACCACAACGGGCGACAGGCCGCACATGCGTGCCTCAATGTCGGTGGCGGCGTAGTACACACCGTTGCCTTCGAAGTCGCTCAGTCGTGAGGCCTCCAGCCGGCGGTAGGACGCGCCGGTGGCGGCGACGACGGCCCGTCCTGCGACCTCGCTGCCGTCGCTCAGTCGTGCCACCAGGAACCCGGCGCGGCTCCCGAGCGAGACGACAGTGCATGGCGCGGTGAGGCTGGCCCCGAACTTCTCGGCTTGGACGACCGCCCGCTGGGTGAGCTCCGCACCAGAGATGCCCATAGGGAACCCCAGGTAGTTCTCGATCCGTGAGCTCATCCCTGCTTGCCCGCCGGGAACGGTCATCTCCACGCCGAGCGTGCGCAGCCCTTCGGAGGCCCCGTAGACGGCCGCCGCTAGACCGGCGGGGCCGCCCCCGACCACGACCAGGTCGAAGCAGCGCTCCGGCAAGCTCTCCACCGTGAGCCCGAGATAGCCGGCCAGGTCGCCTGGGGTGGCCTGGCGCAGCACGGTGCCCGTGGCGATGACGACGGGCAACTCCGTCGCCGCCAGCCCGAAGTGCGCCAACAGCGCTCCCACCTGGACGTCACGGTCTGCGTCCAGCCACTCGTGGGGTACACGGGCCCGGGCCAGGAACTCCCGGATGTGCAGGGACTCCGGAGAGAACTGTGACCCGATGACCCGGACCGCAGGCGCCGCGGTCGTCATGAGCAAACCTCGTCGGGCCACGAACGCGGCCAGGATGGTGTCGCCTAGCTGAGGCCTCGTCGCCATCAGTTGCCGCAGCTGGTCTCGGGAGACCACGACAACCTCGCCGGGCGTGACGACCCGGGCCGAAACGAAGACCCGTAGCCCGCTCAGCATGTTCAGCTCGCCGAGGAACCGGCCGGGCCCGTGCTGAACGATGGTCCTCTCGCCACCGTCGACCGCCACCACGATGTCGACCTCGGCGCTGACCAGGACGAAAAAGTCGTAGGCAACGTCGCCCTCCCGGTAGAGGTACTCCCCCGCTCGGACCTGGCGTCGGGCTCCCATCTGTGCCACCAACGCCATGTCTGCCGCGTTCAGGGTGGCATTGGCCTCCTCTTCAGCTCCCAAAGTGCCGGCCCTCCGTTCTTACCCGACCCGCTCCGAGACCACTGACGCCGTCAACCCTCAGCCACCGTATTCGACCGGGGCCCCAATTTGAAGGTCCCCGGGGTCGAAGCAGCTCGCGCACAGATCGCTAGGCTGCGCCCCGAGCAGGCAGAGCTGACGCACTTGCTGTGGGGAGACCGTGACCATAACCCGGGTGGCAGTGCTGGACGATTATCAGCGCCGAGCCCGCGGCTACGCCGACTGGGCGCGCCTTGGGGCCGACGTCGATGTCGTGTTCTTCCCCGAGCCCATCGACCAGGGCGCTCTGGCCGAGACCTTGGCCGAGTTCGAGGTGCTGGTGTTGATGCGCGAGCGTACGGCCTTCCCTCGCCCGGTCCTAGAAGCGCTCCCGAGGTTGGAGCTCCTGGTCACGACGGGCATGCGGAACGCGTCGGTCGACATCGGGTACTTGAACCAGAGGGGCGTGGTCGTCTGCGGGACGGGAGGCTCGAGCGGTCCGTCCGCTCCCGGTGTCCCGAGCACGGCCGAAGTCGCCTGGGCGCTCATCCTGGCCGTGTGCAAGCGGGTCACGACCGAGGACAGGGCCATCCGCCGTGGGCACTGGCAGCTCGGCGTGCCCACGAACCTGGCCGGGGCGACGCTGGGCCTCGCCGGGCTTGGCCACCTCGGAGCAGCCATGGTGGCACCGGCCCGGGTGTTCGGGATGGACGTCATTGCTTGGAGCCAGAACCTGACCGACGGGCGCGCCAGCTCGGTGGGCGTTACGAAGGTCAGCAAAACCGAGCTGCTGTCGGGTTCGGACGTCCTGTCGGTGCACCTTGTGCTCAGCGACCGGACCCGTGGGCTGTTCGGCGCCGGTGACCTGGCGTTGATGAAGCCCACAGCCGTCCTGATCAACACCTCGCGCGGCCCGATCGTCGAAGAGGCAGCGCTCATCGCCGCCCTGCGCGACCGGACTATCGCCGCCGCTGGTTTGGATGTTTACGACCGCGAGCCGCTCCCGGCCGGGCACGAGCTCACGACATTGGACAACGTCGTGCTCCTCCCGCACCTCGGCTACGTCAGCGAGGCCGGGTTACGGGACATGTACGGCCAGGTTGTGGCCGACATCGCTGCCTACCTCGAGGGCTCGCCGGTCCGTACCCTGAGCTAGCCGCGCTTGAGGAGCGGCTGGGTCAGGTCGCCGCGAAGACCGGGGTCTCGACGAACGGGACCCCTTCGACCAGCTCTGATTCCCTGCCGTCCGGACCGACGGGGATTTCGCCAATGAGCGTGACCCGGTGCAGCCTCCTCTCGACGCCCTCCAGGTGGTCGAGGTCGTGGGGGGCGAGGTGGGCCGTAGCCCGGTTGTCCCAGAACGCCACGCTGCCCGGCTCCCAGCGGAAGCGGACCGTGTACTCGGGCCGGAGCAGCTCGTTGAAGAGGTGCTCGAGGATCCAGCGACTTTCCAGCGACGAGACTCCTACGATGTGGTCGACGAAGCCGGGGTTGACGAACAAAGCCCGCTCCCCTGTCCTTGGGTGGACGCGGACGACCGGGTGGACAGCGACCAGGCGGTTCCTTTCAATGCGGTCCCCGTACTCGTTCTCGACATGGCGAAGACCAAGCCAGTTGGCCCCGTAACGGTGCTCAGCGCGAAGCGTACTGACAAACGCTTGGACCGGCTCCGACAGTCCTTCATAAGCGGCCACCAAGTTGGTAAAGGTCGTGTCGCCGCCGAAGCTCGGCACGACGTCAGCCCGAAGGATCGAGCCCGCCGGCGGGTTGACGGCTGGCGTCACGTCCGTGTGCCACCCGCTCGTCAGCGAACGGGCCTCCACACGACGCTTCTTGGCGTCGACGCCGAACCGAGCCGAAAAGCGGCGATCATCGACGGTATAGATCTCCGGGAAGCCGTCCGGGGGCGCGTCGTCGTGAGGGTGAGCGTAGGTCAACTTGCCGAAACGACGACCGAAGGCGATCTGGGAGGCGTGGTCCAGGTCCTGGTCCCTGAAGAAGACCACCTTCCAGGTGTCGAGCGCCTGTTGGACCAGCTCCACCGCGGCATCGTCTAGCGGCTCCGAAATGTCCAGGCCAGAGATAACGGCCCCGATCCTCCCCGACACTGGCTCGATGGTCACCCCCGCACGCGAGATCCGCACCCCGGGTGAGGTTTGCCGACTGGTCATGGTCATGCCTCCTTTGAGAACGGGCAGCTTTGCAGCACACGGTTGTAACCGTCAGCCACAACCAATGCCTGATTGAACCTATCAACCTTATAGAAATACTGGCAGCTGTCAAGCACTCGTATAACATGGGCACCCGGGCCAGCGGTCCCGATTGGCCGACGAGGATATGGGGCGCACGTGGGAGACTTCTCTGCTCTAGCCCATCTTGAGTGCCCCCGCTGCGGCGCGGCTCACGGTGCGGACGCCGTTATCGGGTTGTGCACCTGCGGCTCCCCCCTGCTCGCCCGTTACGACCTCGACCTGGTCGCCAGGACGCTGGCGCCCCCCGTGATCGCCACCAGGCCCCCGTCGCTGTGGCGCTACCACGAGGTGCTGCCGGTGCGCGACCGGGCCAACGTCGTCACCCTGGGCGAAGGTATGACCCCGCTCACGGCACTGCCGGGGCTCGGACGTGCCGTCGATGTCCCGGGCCTGCTCATAAAGGACGAGGGGTTGGTCCCCACCGGCACCTTCAAGGCCCGCGGGGCCGCGGTTGGGGTGGCCCGCGCTCGCGAGCTCGGTGCCAAGGCCATCGCCATGCCGACCAACGGCAACGCCGGCGCCGCCTGGGCCGCCTACGCCGCCCGCGCCGGCATGAGCAGTACCATCGTCATGCCCGAGCAAGCGCCGGCCGTAAACCGGGCCGAGTGCTCGGCGGCGGGGGCCGACCTTTACCTCGTCCGGGGCCATATCGGCGACGCCGGGCGGGTCGTCGCCGATTTCCTGGCCCGTCACCCGGACGTCTTTGACGCCTCCACCCTGAAGGAGCCCTATCGGATCGAGGGCAAAAAAACGATGGGTTACGAGATCGTCGAGCAGCTGGGCTGGGTTATGCCAGATGTGGTCGTCTACCCCACTGGGGGCGGGGTCGGGCTGATAGGCATCTACAAGGCACTCTTGGAACTACAGCAGCTCGGATGGGCCAGCGGCCCCCTCCCGCGCCTCGTGGCTGTTCAGGCCACCGGGTGTGCACCTATTGTGCGGGCGTTCACGGCCGGGGCGGCGAGCAGCGAGCCCTGGAGCAGCCCGCACACGGTCGCCTTCGGGATCACCGTGCCCAAGCCTCTGGGCGACTTCTTGGTCCTGGACGCTTTGTACGCCACCCAAGGCGTAGCCGTCGCCGTTACCGACGACGTGCTGCTCGCCGACCAACAGCTGTGTGCCCGCCTCGAGGGGTTGTTCATTTGCCCCGAAGGCGCCGCCGGCACCAGCGCCGTCCGCCAGCTGCGGGACGCGGGGTGGCTGGGAAGAGACGACGTGACCGTGGTCCTCAACACTGGCTCGGGCCTCAAGTACCCCGAGACCGTCGCCGTCGATGTCCCCCTCCTGGCTCCCGGCGGTCCCGTCCCCTCGGCGTAACAATTGAGGTGCAGGTGACAATGCGTGCCTTGCTAATGAGCAACTCGACAAACGCCGGCGGCTCGTTCCTCGAGCATGCCCGCGACGCGCTGAGCCGGCTACTGGCCGGGACGAGCCCGCTGGTGTTCGTGCCGTTCGCCCTCGCTGATCACGACGGGTACACCGACGAGGTCCGCCAGGCTCTGTCCGGTGTTGTCGACGTGGTCGGCGCCCACACCCTTAGCCTCGCCCAAGTTGGGACGGCCTCGGCTTACTTCGTGGGCGGGGGGAACACGTTCCGGCTCTTGAAGCGCTTACAAGACGACGGGGCCCTCGACATCATCCGGGCACGCGTCGCCAATGGCGTCCCGTACATCGGCGCCAGTGCCGGTACTTGCATCGCGGGGCCGTCGATACGTACCACGAACGACATGCCGATCGTCGAGCCGAGGAACCTGAGCGCGCTGGGGTTGTTGCCGTTCCACCTCAACTGCCACTACCTCGACACCCCTACCGGGCCGCGACAGTTCATGGGCGAGACACGCGACGAACGCCTGGCGCAGTTCCTGGAGGAAAACAACAGTGCCGTGGTGGCGCTGCGGGAAGGGGCCTGGCTCGAGGTCGACGGCGACCGTACCATTGTCGGAGGCCAGAACGGCGGGAAGATATTTGCGCCGTCCTCGTCGGCTACGGAGCTCCCGCTGGCCGGCGACCTGCCCCAAGAACATTTCCGCTAAATGCTCCGTTCAGCCGCGCGCCCGCCAGACTGCTTCTGCCGATCGCTGAGCATCAAGCCTCCTTGGGCCCGGCTCCTACGTCTAGGTGGGCGCTGATCGCCTTCACGTAAGCGTGCATTTCCTCGAGACACGCCGTGTTGGCCTTTAACTGTAGAGCGAGCTCATTGTTTTGGCGCGTCAGCGCCGTGTTCTCCTTGATCAGCTCGTCGATCTCGTCGGTCTCAGCCATGATGCGCTGGATGATTGATTGCAAGGCCTTCTCTGACCTGTTCGCGGCCGCCGCCACGAGGAAGCCTATGAACAGCTCGGCGACGGTAGTTACCAGGTTCAACGGGAAATTGAAGCCCGTCGAGGTGAACCACGTCGGCAGCCAGTCCCCGCTTGCCAGGTGCGGGCCACCGAAGGCGAACACGAACGTCCAGCACAGGACGAGGACGAGCCAGAAGACAATGTTCTTCGGCCGCCCCATGGCATAGGAGACCCAGTCGGCCAGCCGGTCAAAAAGTCCTTCCTGCCCTTCAGCCGACATAGGCATCAGTACCCGCGCCCGCGGTCGATGCCGACCCGCGCGTCTGCCGATCGGCTCTTGACCCTGTTCTCGAGCCCGGTGCCCGGGCTACCGCCAATCACCACGACAGTCCCCCGAGCAGATGAGGCTCACAGACAGCGGAGGGTTGTCCCGGAGAAGGACTGATGTGGTTGACGGGTGCTCATTGTCGTGGACCTCCCCGGCTCGGTCATGGACTGACGTGAAGCCTCTAAAGGTCATCTTCTCGCCCCGGCGTGGCCCGTCGCACCCGCGGGGAACCCTGGTGCCCTCCCTGGACTGCTTCACGGATCATTGGCCTCGGCTGCACCTGGGGGGACAGCGCCCTGCGCACAATCTGCGTGCACGGGGAAGGACGCCATCCCGGTGCAACCGGGCATCCCCCCGGTAGGGGTGGCTGACAAGGGCATTTGGACGCGCCCACATCAAGGCACCCTGGCACCATGCCGAAACAGAAAAGGGAGGCGTACTCAAGACGATCCCTCTAGGCGGCGAGGAGGCCCTGAGAACAGCGATGAAGAGCTTGTTCGACCAGCAGGGCCGAGTCGGGCTCGACCGCGTTGTTGAGCTCGCCCACCGGCACCTGGGGCTCGACGTGGTCTACATCGCGGAGCTGACGGGCGGCAAGCGGGTCTGCCGAGCGGTAGCGGGGGACGCCACCTCGTTCGGGTTCACCCTGGACGATGGCCCGCCGGCAGACGGTTCCTACAGCCAGCTGTTGGTGACGGGCGCGATCGCCAACGTCATCCCCGATACATCGGCGCATAGGCTTGTGGCGACGCTGCCGGGGACCACCACGGGGCCCATTGGAGCGTTCATCGGTGTACCCCTCCTGCTCTCGGACGGGACCTTCTACGGGACGCTGTGCGGCATGGACCACGAGCCCGACCACACTCTGACGACGCGAGACGTGCGGTTCATGACCATGCTGGCCGAGCTCATCGTCTATGACCTGGACGAGCAACGCCGCCAACGCCAGCTCCGGCTCGACCTCACGGGCCTGATCGACGCCGACGGTATTGAGATCGCCTTGCAGCCGATCATCGGGCTGCGCAGCGGGGCCTGCCTCGGCGTCGAGGCTCTGGCTCGCTTCCCTGAGCCGTTCGCAAAGACCGAGCAGACTTTCGGCGAAGCCGAGAGCGTGGGCCTCGGCCTTGAGCTGGAGCGCCTAGCGGTGCGGGAGGCGTGGAAGGTGTTGCCTCTGCTCGGCCCCGAGCAGTTCCTGGCCATCAACCTGAGCCCCGACGCATTGGTGGAGCTGGCGGGACGCGCCCAACGGCGCGACGACCTCCCCCTTGAGAGCCTGGTGATCGAAGTCACCGAGCAGTCGGTGGTCCGTTCGTACCCGGAACTGCGGGAAGCGCTGGCCCCGCTTCGCTCCCAGGGCCTGCGTGTCGCCATAGATGACGCTGGCGCTGGCTATGCCTCTTTGCACCACATCGTTGAACTGCGGCCTGACTTCATCAAAGTGGACCGCTCCCTCGTCCACGGCCTCGCCGACGACGATGCTCGCCGGGTGGCTGTGAGCGCCTTCGTGCTGCTGTCCTGGGACTTGGGGGGGACAGTGGTAGCCGAAGGTGTGGAGAGGCCCCAAGACCTCGCCGCGGTTCGCGACCTCGGTGTCCAGGCGGCGCAAGGTTTCCTGCTCGGCAAGCCCAGTACCAACCGCGAGCACCTCGCTCAATGGACGGCGCCCGCGCCTCCGTGGGCGCGTAACCCTGCCTTAAGGAGGCTGGGGCCGACTGTCATTGCCGCGACTCTGCGGGAGGAGGCCGGGCCTCAGGACTGAGCCCTTACGTGGGCCACCTGAGGCTCGGCTCCAATTACCAGTGCGCCGCACACCAGGCGCAGAGCCAGTGGTCGCCCGTTCCCCGCTGCACGTTGTCGTCCTCAACTTGCTCCCTGCAAATGGGGCACTCAGGGCCCGTGTGGTACCGCGGTCCGTCTCTTTCCAGGTGGCGACCGCGTCACCGACTGGGGCAGTCCCAACGCCGAGGAGCTCGTTACGCGGGTAGCTGACGACGCAAAGAACGCAAAGAAGTTGTCACAGGGACGGCCGCGGCAGCAGGCCAACGGGAGCACCGAATTGGCTGCAGGTCAAATGGTGGGGTCCCCCGCCGGGCTCCCTCCTGGTAGCGGAACGGCGGCATAGGCCCGCACAGGGAAAGTACCGAAGGCTACGAAACGA